>CATLTV010000024.1 GCA_950059285.1 uncultured Pseudomonadota bacterium
CCCGCCCCTCCTCTCTTTCTTGGCACTGTAAATTTTGTAAAAATTTACAGTGCTCTCCATGATACTGAATTTTTTATCAGTGGTGTAAAACTTTTACAGTGAACTGAAGGTGTAAAAGTTTTACAGGTTATTTGAAGGCATCCATGTCGAGCTTGAGCGTGACCCAGAATGATCGGCCTGGTACGGGGACAAGCGAGTTTTGGAAGCCCTGTGCGCGTGTGGCGCTGGTGTCATCTCCTGCGCTGGCTGACTCCGCGCCAGGGTGGAAGTAACGTGCATCGAGCAAGTTTTGAATCTGGAGTCCGAGCACGGCAGGTTTGAACTTGAGCTGTGTGATGGCGTTGACGTGTGTGTAAGCGTCAAGTTTGCGGATGCCGTGTTCACGATCGGGATCGCGCAGTGCATTGGCGAGATAGGGTGTGCGTGATGCAATCCAGCGTCCGTTGATGTTGACGTGTAGTAGGTCTGTGACAGGGAGGTTTATACCTGCATGAACCTTGTGTGGTGCAATATCGCCAAGTTCAATCCAACGCCCTGCGTCCTGCCAGTTGCCCGAGTCAAAGTGGTATCGCCATGAGGATTGTGAATGCGTAAAGGAGTAGTGTGCATAGACGTTTATGTCGTTTGAGGAGCGCATGAGGTTGGGGATATCATGACTGAGTTTGAGCTCTGTTCCCACCACACGACGTTGACCTGTGTTGAGGGCGGCCTCGGCGATGACGTTGTTGTACATGGCATAGTAGGCCGAGATGTCAGAGCGGAAATTACCAAGTCTCAGCAGGTGATTGAGCTCAAAGTTGTTGACCGTTTCAGGTTGCAACAAGGGGTTGGCGTTGCGGCCTTGCCAGCCGCCAAAGAGTTGAACAGGGGCGGGCTCCTGGAATGCTCGGCCATAGAGCAGTTTGAGCGCTGCGGCATCAATGCCCTTGACGTACTTGGACCATTTGAAGATGGCCGCTAGCCGTGGGTTTGTGGATGAACCGTAAAGTGAGTTGATGTCGTGGCGTAAGCCTGCGTTGAATGTCCATGCGGGGAGATTAACGGTGGTTTGCACGTAACCACCGATGTCATCGGTCAAGATCTTGTTGTCATCGGGCATCACCGAGGGTGTTTCGGCGGGGGTCTCGTAGGTGTCGCTTGAGGAGTGATAAATGGCTTCGCCATAGCCTTCAGGGCCTCCATTTGGATCGGCTGATGCGCTGTAAACTCCCCAGTAGCCGTTGATGGCGTAGGCGCGTGTGAGATCTTTTCGCTCGTACTTCAAGCCACCTGAGACGTCGACATGATCAGACAGCGTCCAGTTTAGATCCTGTTTGAAGAGTGTGGCGTCGTTGTCAGATAGCCAGGATGTGTGGCTGACATAAGAGTATTCCTCCTGGCCCTCTTGCCAGTCTGGTGTGGCCTCGGTCCAGTTCCCCATGATATCACTTTCTCGCCAGCTCAGGAACGTGGTCAGTGAGAGGTTCGTGTTGAAAGCATGGTTGTGTTCGGCCCAAACCTGGCGAGAGGTCAGCGTCCAGAATGCGTTGTTCTGGACGTGATCTGCGGCATAATAAGGTCCGTAGGCCTCCTTTCGTCGCCAGCTCATGATGCCAAATTGAAGGTTCTTGTAATTGAGTTTTACCTCATAGGCGTGATCGTCTGTAGGATCAAAGTACTGTCCATGAGGTACGCCTGCGTTCTGAATACCAGGGTTATAGTCAGGATCGTTGGGAGAGCCGTGGGGGATGAGCGGTCCCCAGATGGTGTCACTGCTGTAGGTGTCGTTCTCAAGCCAGACCCCCTGACCCGAGAGGTCAGCTTCATCGCTCCGAAAGAGTCTACCTGTGATGGAGAACGAGAGGTCGCCATATTTTCCCAGAACGTTTCCATCGACACCCCGGGAGTTCCAGCTTCCAGCGAGTAAATCGATGTGTGTACGCACGCCGTCCTGAGTCAGGCCACGCGCATCTTTGGTGATGACGTTGATGACCCCCAGAAAGGCGTTTGGGCCATACACCGCAGCGGCAGGACCATACAATACTTCGATGCGCGCAATGTTTGATATGGGATACTGGCGACTGATCGCGGCCTGGTGGGACCAGAGGTTGTTATCGACCTTGCCATCGATCATGAGCAAGGTGCGCTGTGTCCACGGTGTGCGGTAGCCACGCTGGTAGGCGAGCATGTACTGGGTGCCGTTGACCAGACTGACATCAAAACCTGGGAGGTCCTGGATGACTTCAGCGAGGTTGTTGTAGCCACGATCCTTCATCTGTTGAGCAGTGATCACGACCACCGATGCAGGTGCATCAATCAGGTCCTGATCGCGTCTGGTGGCAGTGACCACTCTGGTGTCGAGGAAGCCACCAAGATCAATCTGGTTCAGGATCTCTTCGGGGGATGCGGGAGGTGCCTCGGCCTCTGATGCAGGTGTACGCGTGCTTGTGTCAGGTTTATTTTGAGCGATGACAGGATGTACAACGGTAAGCAAGAGCAGGTGTGCAAGTGAGAGAGTGAGTAGCCGTTGTGATATGTGAAGTGGTGTCATGTGCAGGGTTAAGTCTTGTGGGTTTGGCACGTGATGGGCAGCAAAGCTCTGGACGTGTGAACCCCAAAGCGATGAGGTCGTCACACGAGGTCGTGGTCCAAAAGAGTCTTCCTTGACGGCATCTTTTACCCCTTGAAGAAAGGAGTGAAACGCATTCTTGATCGTGTGTATGATCATATACCAAAGTCGAAAGAATTGCCCACAATCCTTTCGACTTTGAACCCACTATTTGGTTCAGGTTCTGTTGACCTGAGCACCAGTCCCCTCATGTCATTGTGTCTTCGCTCTACTTGGTCTGCCCACCTAGCGCGCGATATTTTCCTGGATTTTTTTATTTTTGTAGACAATGCGGTGGTGAATGCCACCAGCCCCATCGCTCTTGAGCGAGTGAATGACCTTGGCATCTCCCATGGTCCAGACACTACCAAAGACCACGTCTCCGAGGAGGACAGCATCAGCCCACATGGTCTGGTCCGATTTATGGCGATCGTTGGACCAGATTGTGGCGCGTTGCAAAGGTTCGCCATAGTTTGCAGTGATGGATTTATCGACACGGATGAAGTCATCAAGATAGCTGCGAGCATCCTCATGCGTGTTGTGAAAGACAAACATCACTTGTGTGAGCTTCTCAAAGGTAAAGTGGTAGACCAGAGCCCCTGGAATACCTTCCATGGATGCCTGATACGCGATGAGCTGTGGTGTGGCGCGCACAGGTTCGCCCTGGCTTTGCTTGATCTCATCACGAGGTGTGCCCCATGAAAAACCTGCGATCTGGGTAGATGGTGCGTTGAATATGGTGAACTCTGTCGGGGTTGGCGCTTGATCGGGTGTCTCTTTGGGTGGTTGTGTTTCAGGAACAGTTGAGAGCGCCACATCTGTACGATCCTTCGTTGGCGGTGCTTTACCCTGGAGCGGTTTGGCCGAGGCGATGACCGCCTGATAAGACGTGCGAGCTTCCTGATAATGTTCTTCCAAAAAGCGCCCATAAATAAAGTAGACCGCGTCCGAGGTCATGAATGTCATACCCTCAATGATGATAGGTTCGGCACCAGATTCTCCCTTCAAGAGGGTACGCAAGCCCTCGACGCCATTGGCCCAGGAGATCGATTCTTCTGTAAATGTATATGCGCCTGATTCGCCACGAATGCGTTCCACGAGCAGGTTATGCAAATTGGAGAGGTACAGGGATGTGTCATCTACAGTGCTGACATCAAGAGGAATCTGGCCAATCAGGATACGTGATGTGTCATCAGCGCTCGTGAGTTGTGCCTGATACAGGTTCTCGTTGTGTTGCTCCTGAGCAACACGCCACCCATGAGGAACCTGAACAAAACCTGCAATGGTGTCAGAAAGGCCCACGTGTGAGTCTACTTCCGTGTTTGAAGTGGGTGTTTTACAGCCATACGCCATGATGATGCAGGTCAATATGCAGGCGTAATTTATGAGTGGTTGAGTGTTCTTCATCAAATCATGTTCTCATATCTTCAATGGGGTTCGAAGAGCAGGCAAGAGAATGAGTGCGCTATATCGTCACGTTCTATCATTGTATTATAGGGACAAGACACAGAGTAATATAAGTACAGATCTTCACCAGCAAACTAGAGAGCGCGAGGTCATGTGCACATGACCTCGCGCTCTCTAGTTTGCTGGTTGGATATGCGAAAAGTCAGGGCTCTTCACTCAGTGCTTTTAAATCGTCGTCAAGCTTCTGATCATTGGGGTCGACGGTCTTGAACCCATCAAGGTAAGAGCCTTTGCCCGACTTCTTCTGTGTGGGTGCGCCCGCATCGAAGGTGTGCATATCAGGTGCATGTGTTTCAGGTTTGGTGGGTGTTGTTTTTGGCGACTTCTTACGCGCAGAGGTTTTGCGTGTTGCTGATGTGATGACATCCAGTGTGCGTGGTTGTTTGGGGGGATCAGTGTTGTTGGTCGTGGTGCCAAAGTCAACAGCAGGTGGTGCTGCTGTGACCTCGACGGGAGATGATGTGATTTGTTTTGTGACAGGCTCAGGTGGCGCGTCAGATGGTGTGGTGAGTGAAGTTGTGGAATCTGGAGTTTGCACAGGCGTGTTGGTGCTCTCTTCAGCAGAATTTGAGCGTTGATATGCGAGCATTGCAATGAGCGCAATCAGCGAGGCGGCTGTGAGTGTTGCGCTGATTGCAATGCTTCTGTTTTTCTTTAATTTCTCCTTCTCAAGGCGCTGCAAACGCTCTGAAAGTTCTTCAAACTCCTGCGTTGATATTCTGGCGTTGCTGTCATCGGTGATCTCGTCGTCTGGAATCTCCCGTGCCACGGCGTCTGTGCTTACCTCGGGATCGGTGATGGGCGTATCATGCTCAGCCTCCATGGATGAGATGCGGTGCGGTGGCGTGGTGTTTCTGGATTCAAGGATGTACTGACCTGAGGAGCTTGCGGATGCAGGCGAGACTTTAATATCTCCCTCACCCACATCACCAAAAGGAATGACGAGGCCGCTTTCGTCGATGGGACGCTCAAAGAGGTCGAGGTGGAGTTTTGCCAGATCGTTGAGCAACGCTTGACAGTTTTGATACCTGTAGCGTGGATTTTTCTTCAGGCATTTGTCGATAATATGTGAGAAAGCCTCGCTGATTTCGGCGCGTTGTTCGTGTGCTCGGGGTGGCGTCTCGTTGACATGCGCGTAGGCCAGGGCGTAGGTGTCACCGTTTGTTTCAAAAGGAAGGCTTCCCACGAGAAGTTCATAAAGAGTGACACCAATCTGGTAAATATCGGTGGCTGGTGAGAGCGTCCTGCTCTTGATTTGTTCGGGCGCCATGTAAGCAGGAGTACCCCGAACCTCTGTGCCACGTTCGAGGAGTTTGTCGAACTTACGCGAGAGGCCAAAGTCAATCAGACGCAAAAGACCATCGGACTGGAGTATGATGTTGGCAGGCTTCAGGTCGCGGTGCAGATAGTTCATGTGGTGCAAGTAGCCCACAACACAGGTGAGCTGAATTGCAATGTACAGTGTTTCATCTTCGGGCAAATGCGAGCGTTGCTTGAGCACACGTTCAAGGGGCTCACTATGGATAAACTCCTGGATCATGGCCACGCCTTCAGGGGCCTCCACCACATCAAAGACCCGTACGAGATTCTTGTGCGACAGCTCCGCAAGTGATCTTGCTTCAGTCAGAAAGAGCTCTGTGGCAGAGGAGCTTTGTTGTAATGCAGCGCTGAGCTGTTTGATAGCGACCTCACGGTTGAGGGTCTTATCAAGCGCTTTGATCACTGTTCCCATCCCACCATGACCAAGAATTTCCAGCGCTTCATAACGCGAGGTTAAATTCTTGGTAAGGATATGTTCCAGTGTATGTTTTGTACTCACACTCTATCCTGCATCGACGATCGATGAACTTATCTTTACGTTCTACATCCTGTATCTTACTCGATGTAACAAAAAAATCCACACAAGGATGCGCTCTTGAATCATATACTCAAGATTGTACCACGGTTTAGATACGTTCTCAGTCCTCATACAGGTGAAGAAAGTTGTCGATTAAAAAGTTTGAGACGACATCTTCGGGTAGCACGCCTGCACACTCAGGGATGGTGCTCTTTGTCAGCGCCAGTCCATATGTGGCCACATCGCCAATACATGCCGAGCGCTGCTCCTCACGCGTGTGCATATCAACAAAGCGAGTATCAGGATTGTTCGGGCAGGGTCAAAACAGAGTTTTTGGTGTTCTTGATGGTGTTTCTGTGATTTTGGTCGGTCAAAAGCCTGAAAACGCATATTTCGACCGACAAGCGACGCTATTGTCAGACACAGGTGTTGGTATGGATCGAATCGATATTTTTCATTACAGAGCAAACTGTGAATCCAATGTTGGAGTCTCGTCTGAAAAATGACCATGAATAAGGAGGGGCTTATGTCGTGTCATGTGATGTATAGCCCTTTGAGGTCAAATCAGGAGAGATGATATAGTTTTAACGTTTTATTGAAAATTATGCATGTATTTTCAATTATGATTGAACTTTATATTTAAAATGATGCATTAATTTGTGTTTTAGTCTTGTATTAAAAATGATGTAAAACCATAGAGATGGGGCGAATTTTGCGCAGCAAAATTCGCCCCATCTCTATGGTTTTACACATGAATTTTATGAAGACCTAACGCACATGGGCGCAGCAGTTTTTGAGGGGACAGCCCTGGCAGCCTGGATTTTTTGGTGTACACAGGGCCTTGCCGTGTTCAATCAGGACGGTGTGAAAAGCGTCGTGTTCGCCGTCGGGGATGTGTGGCAACACAGCATCGTGAGCGGCCTGGCTGGACATGGTTTCGGAGCCCCAACCAAGGCGCTGACAGATGCGCAGGATACGTGTGCTCATGGAGAAGAAGGGCATGTTGGCGGCTCGCATCAGGACAAAGGTCGCAGTCTTTGGGCCAATACCCTCCATCTTAATCAGGATCGTGTAAGCATCCTCTGGAGACTCATCATGCAGGTCTTCAAGGCTGTAACACCCATAACGGTTGTATGTATCAAGGAGCATCTTCTGGATGCGCCTTGCCTTGATTTCGGCCAACCCTCCGACCTTGATGGCATCCTGGATGTCGGAGGTTGGCGCGAGCGCGATGTGTTCCCAGTCAGCGTCATAACGAGAGAGCAAGGTGTCGAACGCCTGTGTGAAGTTCTTGCGATTGGTCGCCTGTGAGAGCAGTGCCTCAATGAGTGTGGCGAGTATATCGTCGGCGTCTTCATCGACCTCAGGACGTCCGTAATGGTCGTAGAGTGCGAGCATGACATCCTGAACACTGGGATTCAAATTTTTTATATTCTTTATAGTTTTGTTCTTCTTATTCAACGTGGCTACTTACTATAGGTGAAGATGCATCGCGATAATGGGACGGCGATATCAGCCAGGACATAGAGGTAATAGTCTTCGCCTGACTGGAGAGCTTCTGGAGGTGTGTCCTGTGAATCAGGCACGCTCTGGGATACGCCATCTTTATCCTCGGGGACAACCCCATACTGAACCTGATTGCTCTTGAGCACCTGGCCGTCAAGGGCGACATCGATTCTCCATAACGTGCCCTCGGGCTTGTCGAGGTTAGGAGGTACGCCTGGATTCTCACTGCCTGCCTTGAGCACATAGATATAACGCGCGGCGCCTCCTTCCCATGTGATGAGACCATCACTACCAATGCCTTCGCCATTTTCACAACGACCAGGCTCGTATTCAAGCTGGGCACCGATGGGACCAGCCGTGTATTTTATGCCCTCAAAGTCTTCCTTGCCAAGACCTCGGTGGGCGAGCTCGTTTTCAAAGAATGCGACCATACGGGCGGGATCGGTGGAGGGAATGCCCGAGTTGATGCGGTCAAAGTAGTTGTTCTCCTCGGGAGGATAGGCACCAAGTTCGCGGCTAGGGATGTAGTTTGCGCCCACGGCAAGCCCCGAATCGTAGAATGTATCCATGAAGTTTCCAGGCGCCTCGACGTACCAGTTTGATGGGCCTTGTGGGGTGATTTCGGAGGAGTGACAGCAGATACAACCGCTTGATTCGATTTGTGATTTTACCCAGTTTAGCTCGGTCACATACGCGGGGTCCTGGAGGCGTTCATCATCAACATCTGCGCGTGCCATGTTGGGGGGAGCAGGATAATAAGGGCGTTGCGTGAGTACGGCTTCGCAGGAGGCGTAGTCATTGAATTTACGTCCTTCTTCGGTCGCGCCGCTGATCATATTCCAGGTGCATACGTCGCCATTTTCGCTTTGCCCTGGAGGTTCGCCTGGCAGAGGTTCCTTGCAGGTGAGCGTGGGTGGCGTGAAGATTGTACCTGTGTATCCTTCATCATCGACGATGTCCTTGCCGCCGCACACGCTGCCATCAACCCAGGCACCGCCGCCAAAGAGCTCGCAGCCCCTTTTGTTGGTGTTGCACTCCTTGCTGTCAGTGGAGTTGACAAGGACGCGTTGCACCTCCTGAGTGCCACCATCAAGGATACATGCGCCAAGGGTGTTGTTCTTGTCACAGGGTTCACCGATGGAGAGGGTGCCATTGGAGTCGTTGCAGGTTGTTTCCATGGATGAGGAGGTCCAGGCCTCACCGAGGTATTCGCTGCACTCCTGAAGGTCGGTGAACTTGCTGGTGTAGATACAGTGACCTGCGACAATCTCGGGCACTTCCGTGCTACGGTCTCCTCCACAGGCCATCAGGCTCATGGAAGTGGTCAGAGTGAGCAGGCTACCAAGGACAATATTGTATTGAGGCATGGGGGCACCTTTTATGAATGGGAGAAGTGACGGGGAAACGTGTGACCTCACCCTTTGATGCACGCAAGGTGTGTTTTGGAGCAGATCTGTGGCAGTGGTAGAAAAAAATTAAAATTGATAGTTATTAAATATAAGGGTTCGTGTTACAATATGTGACATTTGGAAAAAAGCTCGGGGGCATCTTGTGACCAACATGGTTACGCTGTACATGGATTGAGCATATGTCATGTGACATGTGTCGTTGTGTGTGTGACCCCCGTTGGAATATGTTTTAATACAGAGGAGATGCTCGTGATAATAATGAAAAAAACACTTATGATATCATGTGTTATGACTATGCTCGCCATGGGTTGCGAGCGAGGCACCCAGCAAGATGATCAACATCCTGTAGAGCAACAGCAGGCATCCACGACAGGAGCAGTGGATGGGAGCAAGGCGACAAAGTTGGACCCTTCCGAGGTCGCAGCCCAGGATGAAGCAAAGCGCGAGCAGTTGATTGGTATGCTGGGTGGCTTTGAGTATGAGCCTGGTCCTGACAAGCTGTACGCTGTGGAAGAGGACAGGGCAAAGCTTCATGTGTTGTTGCTCAGTATTTATAAAGATGATCAGCTCAAAAAAGGTGTACGCCAACGTGGGCTTGGGCTGTTGCGCTACACAGATATGGCGTTGGCCAAAGATTTTTATGAAGGTTTTTTGCGTGCAGACGACAGCTCCAACTCGGATGTGAAGGTTGCGTTGCTTGCCTATGTGAACACGCCAGGAGTTGATCCTGAAGAGGTTCTTGTGGAGTTGCTCCAGAAGGATGATGTGCCCACGCGTATCATGGTGGTCAAGCAGCTCGCAAAGTTGCAACGTGAGAGTGCTAACAAGGCGCTTGATGAACACAGAAAATCAGAACAAAACAAGGCAGTCATCAAGGCAATTGATGCATCTATCGGAGCACCTGATCAGTCAGGAACAACCACGGAGGTGCAGTGATGCAAGTGTTTAAACGATCACGTCGTCGTGGTGCCAATCAGGTGATGGGTGTGCTTGTGTTGCTTTTTGGCCTGGTGGCTTGTGGAGGTAATAACTCCAATGGTTCATCTGAAGATGATGACACCATGGAGATGACATCTACGAACAACGAGAGCATGTCCACCTGTTCGCCTGCCTGTGAAGAGGGTTCAACCTGTCAGAATGGTACATGTGTCGCTGCATCGGGAAATAACTCTACGCCAATGGTCACAGGGAGTGCCGTGGGTGCCGAGTGTACGACCAATGAGACATGTGCCGAGGATCTGTGTCTTACCGATGAGAGTATTCCAGGTGGGTATTGCTCAAAGGTGTGCGGCACAGGATTGCCAGGCGCAGATGATAGCTGTCCAACGGGTTCAAGCTGCATTCAGATAGGCGATGGTGTGTCTGCATGTCTTGATTCCTGTGGTGCGGATTCGGAGTGTCGTTCAGGTTATGTATGTGAGGCGGTAGGCAGCGAGTCGGTGTGTTTGCCAATGTGCCAGAGCGATTATGACTGTGGACTTGATGAGGTATGTCAAAGTGGCAGATGCGAGGTTACCAATGCGGGTGGCACACGTGTAGGAGGTTCCTGCGCAGAGGACAGCACCTGTCAAAGCAGCGTGTGTTTGACCGAGGCCGATACGGACTGGCCAGGCGGCACATGTGTGGGTGACTGTACAGGCAGCGCCGATGGTAGTTTTTGTGATGGTGTGACCGCAGACTCAGGGTTGTGTATTAACTTTGATGAGGTGGGTTTGTGCTTCCCCTCATGTACCACGGCGCTTGATTGTCGCAATGGATATGTGTGCTCGGCAGATGATGGCATCGCCAATGAGGATGGCTATGGCGTCTGTTTTCCTCACTGTGAGTTTACAGGGTGTGAAGATGGTACAACGTGCGATGTGTCAGGCTTTTGTGTGGAGTCTCAGGTGAATGAGCCTCAGGAGGTGCTCACCACAAACCTTGGGGTTTATGACCTGAATAACCAGTATTATCAAACACTTGAGTTTGATATTCCTGAAGATGCCGTGAGCTTTGCGATCACGATGGTCTCCGAAAATGGTGTGACAGTGCCCTCTCTTGATGGGCTTTATGGTCCGACAGGTCGTACGATCTTCAACATTTATGATCCGTTGCAATCGGCGATGAAGTTCTTTGGTTCAGAGGGTACACCGCTTGGTTTTGTCTATCCCAACACACCGGCGCTCAATGTCAATTCAGGGACGTATACCATGGAAGTCTCGGCCTATTCGTCATCACAGGTGACGATTTACTTGCATGTGAAGAAAGGTTCAGTGCCACAGATGGAGAAGATGCCACTGACGATGTGGTTCATGTACAACGATTATCTTGATGCGACGACTGCCCAGACCGATCCCAAGTTCCAGCAGGCCGTCTCGGAGATGCGTGCTATCTATGCTTCGGCAGGGATTGATATTTCACCGATTCAATACCGTGATGTGCATGAGGATATTCGTTATGATTACGCCTCTGTCGTGCTTGATGACAGTACATCAGTAGAAGGTATGATCAGCGCGGCATTTGCCATGGAATCCACACCAGTGGAGGGTGCAAATCTCCTCTTTAATGACCAGCTTTTCCTGGAGGATGGTGGCGTGTTGTATGGTATCTCCGCAGGGCTTCCTGGTCCTGTTGGTGTGAACAATACGCAGACCTTGGGTGTGTTTGTGGCACTTGATACACATGCTGATCAGAACGGAGAGCTTGACGCCAGTGAGCTTGGTTCGACCATGGGTCATGAGCTTGGCCACTATTTAGGTCTGTACCATGTGTCTGAGGCCGATGGTTCCTCACACGATCCGTTGAATGATACGCCCGAGTGTGGTGCGTCTCGTGATGCAAACCGAGATGGGATTCTTTCTGGGGATGAGTGTGATGATGCGGCAGCCTCCAATATGATGTTCTGGACCTCCTCCGAGTTCCATACACAGAATCAACTCAGCGCAGCTCAAGGTTGGGTGTTACATAGAAACCCTGTGATCACGCAGTAAGTTTTGGGTTTCGTTGAGCGAGAGTAAAAAAGAAGAGTGGGCGGCCTGTTGCTTTCAGCAACAGGCCGCCCACTCTTCTTTTTTACTCTCGCCAGGATTGGAGCCTGGTAAAGAGATGCTCTGGATATGGTTAAACTGTACTCCATCAAAGATTTGAGGCTCGTGTATCAGATCCTTAGAAAACCAAGGTCTTGACCTGTAGGTAGGGTCGTTTATTTTATTAATTTTATGAATAAAATCAACAATTTACAATAAATATTTGTGTGTGGCATAATGTTTGTAGAGTATAGGAAGCAGAACGTGGTTGAGAATCAGCCCATCCATTCAAGGTTCCCATATGAGCCCAACGCAAGAGGTTAGAGAGATGAAGATCAAGTTATTGCCAGCATTGTTACTTTCGATGTCCACCTTGGTTGCCGCACCTGCATTTGCCCAGAGCATGGAGGGAGAGTGTAGCGCCGATGCAGATTGTCCGATGGATTACACCTGTGAAGAGATAGGTGCGTATGCCTGCGCATCTCCTCCTCCCTGTGCCGAGGGTGATGAAGAGTGCATGCAAGAAGAGGTGGAGCCTTGTGAATCAGGCGTGATCATGGTTTGTGTAGCACCTCCACCCGAGCAGTGTGACCCTGATGCAGCGGATGCCTGTGGCGAAGGTCTGGAGTGTGTGACCTATACCTATGAGCAATGTTCAGGAGGCCGCCCGGATGTGGCTGTATCATGTTCGGTGACACCTGATGGTGAGGAAGAGTGTGAAGAGAGTCCAGGAAGTGGTGAGCCTGCTGAGGAGCCCTCCTGCATTACAGAGAGTGAGAGCTACTGTGTGCCGCAGTACTTTGCACCTTGTGAAGAAGATCTTGATTGCGGTGCAGGGTTCCGATGTGTCGACGAGCCAGCGCCTTGCTACGAGACATGTAGCGCAGGTGGTGGTGTGGATGGTGCAGACATGGAACCAAGCTGTGAAGAGACCTGCGAGGACTCATCTGGCCGCAAGTACTGTGAGCTTATTGAGGTGGAGTGTTCCAGTGATGCAGATTGTGCGGAAGGTCTTGGTTGTGTGACATTTGAAGAAGCGTACGCCACACCTGATTGTGCAGAACCCTTGCCTGTTGATGAGGATGTTGATGGCGGTTCTGGTAGTGGAGAAGATCCTGATGATGGCGGAGAGCCTGACGATGAGCCTGTGGATCACTGTGGAGATAGTGAACCTGTTGAGGTGGAGTCCAAAAGCTACTGCGTGCCTCCAGAATGGGATCGTTGGGTAGATAGCCCCACATCACCTGGCGAGTATGTGGATTACGATGAAGGTGTGTCCGAGGCGGCAGGGCGTGGCTCCGAAGCTGGTGGAAGCAATGGAGAAGATGACTGGACGCTTGTGGATAAGCAGGGCCCCTCTGCCGAGTTGGATGGCAGTGGTTCAGCCGGTGAGGTTGAAGGTGAGTCTGGTGGTTGTCAGACCACAGGCTCGGGAGCTCCTGCGGAAGGTCTTGGTTTGTTGGCGGCGCTGGGTATGATGCTTGGTTTGCGTCGTCGAAAAAAGTAAGATTTTGAGCAACTAAAGAAAAAGCACAGGAGGATTATTTCTCCTGTGTTTTTTTTATGTGAAGTTGTATTGTGTCATTTGGACACTATAAGAACAGGAGGTTATTTATGGCACAGTATGTAGAGCTCTCGAGGGGAAGTTTTCTCGTGCATAATCTATGCACGCAAGAGGAGTGTCTTGAGTCGATCGAAGCGTGTGAGCGAGAGGGATTTTCCGAAGCCCCCGTGACGACCAATCAGGGGCCTGTGATGATGTCGCATATTCGTGATAACGAGCGCGTCATGATCGATGATGCGGCGTGGGCATCCCGTCTGTATGAACGTTTAAAACCCTTTATTCCAGAGCACTTGGCAACTATTCCCTACAAGGATCGAGCGTATAAAGCGGTGGGGTTAAACGAGCGTTTGAGGTTTTATCGTTATCAACCAGGGCAGAGTTTCAAGATGCATCGGGACGGGTATTTTCAGCGCGCCGATTCCATGGAGCGAAGTTTTCTGACGGTGTTGCTCTATTTGAATCAGTCGATGACAGGTGGTGAGACGCTTCTTTATGTGGGTGATACGATTGATGTGACGCCAGAAACGGGTCAGATATTGTGTTTCAGGCATGAGTTATTGCATGAGGCTGTACCTGTGGAGACAGGCCGCAAGTATGTGTTGCGTACAGATGTGATGTATGCGCCAGAGCCTCTGTGATGAGGTGAAAAGTTCACTGTAAAAAGTTTACACCACTGATAAAATGTTCACATGTGTTTGAGTGTGTCGTAGGTGAGCGTGATGTGCATGTGAGGGTCTTGTGCTCTGAGTGATGCGTGGAGCTGGTCAAGCTGCGGTGTGCCTTGTGTGTGTGGTACGAGGCAATGGATTGAGAGGTGGCCAGGCATGGGTTGAGAGATGTGATGATTGAGGACGTGGTGTGTGGGGTCATTGAGGACGCGTAACCAGAGGACCGCCGAACGTTGTTGGTTGTTTGAGGTGTAAAAGGTGTGTAGTGCGCGTCCCGTGAGATTTTGAAAGCTTTGTCCATGGTGGTCACAGTGGGGGCAGGTGTGTGCGTTGATGACGTGTGCGACGGCATCTCCTGTGACATAGCGGGTCAGCGGCATGGCGCGATTGCGTAGCGTGGTGACGACAAGTGCATTGTCTGTCATGCGTTCGACAATGGAGCTTCCAGGGGGGATGTGCCAGATCTCCTGAGGTGAATGTGGGCATTGAATGGCGACGGGGCCAATCTCGGAGAGGCCGTAGCTGTTGATGAGCAAGGTGTCTGGCAGGTGGTGGTGAAGAGCGTCGATAAGATCGGGGTGAAGATATCCAGAGGTGGAGATGATGATCTCGACATGGGGTAATTTTGTGGGGTGTTGAAGTAAGCTTTTTAACTCAAATGGAGTTAGTGATAAGATATTGGTTTTAAATGAGTTTATTGTTTTTATGGCCTCTTCTACAGAGGTGCTGTCATGGCGTAGAATGGTGGCATCCCAGAGTGGAGCTGGTTCGGAGAATGTGTGTGCTTTGGTGGCGATGGAGAGGTAGAGGATATTGGGTTTGGAGGGGAGAGGAAAGTGTGACAGCGAGAGGGCGTATTCAAGGTGAAGGTAGTAGTGTGCAAGGGACCAGGCGCACATCCAGACATCGACAGGGTCACCCGTGGTGCCCGAGGTTCGTCCAAGGTATCCGCCATGTGTTATGGATTTGAGATCGCCGATAAAAGCACCTGCGTGTTGTTGAAGCATCGTGCGCGTGATCAGAGGTGCTTGTGTGGGTATGGGGTTTTGCGGATCAAGGTCGTGGAGTTGAAACCAGTGTGACTGTTGTCGTGCGTTGATGATTTGGGGGTGAAGCGTGGTTGAGCGCACTTCGGGAGGGGTGGAACGCCACCAGTGTGTGTAGGCAGAGAGTTGTTCGTGGTAGGTATCGTAGTGCATTGATAAACAGACTTGAATTATGTGCTGGATGAACCACTTACGGCAGTATTGTAGGTTTTTTCTTCGTATTTTTTGGCGAGCTGTTGGACGCGGTCTTGCCAGGTGTCGGCGCGAAGTTCGGAGGTTTTTGCGATGGTTTTGGCGTCTTCAAGGGTCATATGTTGAAGTGCAGTGTTGGTGCGGGTGCAAAAAATGGCGAGCATACTTGTGGTGAGTTCGTGGAGTCCGAGTTCAGTGGTGACATCAAAGGGTGTGGAGATGTCCTGAATAAGGTGTGGGTCATTGAGGAGAAAGCGGGTGATGATGACGGCCTGTGTGGGGCGGTTTGCTGCGTTGATGTGGGGAGATTGTACGGCTCGAAGGAGAGGTTCAAGCGTGGTGGGGGGTTCAAGCATAAGGATGATGCAGGCAGCGCGTACACAGGCGTCAAGGAGGTTGATATTTTGCCACAATGATGCGGTGTGAATGAGTGATTCTTCAAGGGCTTTGGCCTCGTGACGAGAGAGGGAGTCGTCAAGTTCCTGAAGCAGTGAGGCGGTGGCTTTTCGACCGAAGCTTGTCATGGTGAGGGTGAGCTTCTGGTGTGTGAGTGCGTTAATGTGGTCTTGTTTTTCTTTATTCACCGTAGGGCCTCGCTGGACGATGTTTTGTATCAATGGCTTGTTTTGCACGGATCAAGGCTTGTTGAAATTCTTCGCGGCGTTGGTTGAGCTGTTGGAGGACGTGATCCTGTTCCTTGAGGAGGTAGCTTGATGTGTCGGGGCGTTCATCTTCGATGTGGATGTTGAGTTGAGCGGCGACCTGTCTAAGGAGCGCTTCATGGTTGAGAGGATCGGAGAGCTCGTCGTTGCTGATAAATCGTGAAGAGAGTCGTTCAATGGCGCTCATGAGTGCGGGAATGGAGAGTTCAGGGAGAGGGCCAAGGTAGTCCTGAATGGTGTCATCGCTGAGTGTGGCGAGCAGGATGTAAATGATGCGTGTGTTGATGGTGGTGTGTTGTTGGAGTGCAAGCGAGGTGTTGGCTTCAGCGAGCATCTGTTCCGAGGCGTTGAGTCGTCGCAGGAGGATGAAGATGTCGTCAAGTGATGGTGGTCGTTTGAGCGAAGATTGATAGGATGCGAAGATACGCATCGCATCGGAGAGAGGGAGTTGTTTGGGGGTATCAGAGGTTGTCATGTGAAAATAACCTTTATATTTTAGTGTGTTAAGTTATTGTTTTTATTTGTTTATTATTAAAATGCTAAGAGTTTATTTTTTGCGTAAATTTGCGTGTGGCGACATCGGCGCAGGCGTTGACGACATCTTGCCAGGTACGGCAACCAAAGACGGACCAGTCTTCGGGGAGGTTGTAGCCGACGCTTGATGCGTTGCCATTGAGGATGACAGTGCCACCGCCTTTGAATTCATTTTGGACACGAGCCAGAATGGAGGTGACCTGTTCAAGAGGATAGATGCGTGGGTTTTGGAACCAGGTATCGATGCCATCATCGGAGAGGATTACGGTGTGCACCACATTGGATCGATCCTGGTGGGAGTTGAGCGCGGTTTCCCAGTGTTTTACGGGGAACTGTGTACCTCCTCGGATGCTGTGGCATAGGGTGGAGAGGACGGTTTCCTTGGATGTGCTGAATGTGTTGGTAGAGAGGAGGTTGCGTTCATCATAGCTCCAGATGGTGACACGCACCGCGCCGCCCTGTCGAAGGACGCTCAGGGCAAAGATGAACGCACCCAGGGCGATGTGACTCATGGAGCGGTGTGGGTCGGGCATACTCCCCGAGGTGTCGACGTAGATGTCGAGGTCAATGGGGAAGGGTTCGGCCCCGAGGGGTTCTGGATCAGAGCCATATTCCCAGGCGACCGTGTTGACGCCAGGGATGGGATGTCCGCTACGAATGGAGGACTGGAGCCAGTCGATCTCCTCGATGGGGTCGCCAAGGGACCATTCTTTGAGTGATTCGGGGTAGAGTTCGGAGTGTCCGCCACGGTCGGCAGTGAAGCTGACGAGGTGGGCATTGGCCATGGATTCGTAGTAGTTGATGATGATCTCGGTGGGGGAGATGATCATGCCAGCAGCGGTGCCATTGATCATATCGGATGCGAGGCGAGGGGAGTAATCGGGGAATGTGGGTGACTTGCTGCCAGTGAGGGATGCTTTGGATTGTTTGGCGAGGATGCGTTTGGCCTGTTCTGCGGCGTTGTCCATGGACATCATACCACCAGATCGGAGCCATTTGCGAAGCTCGTCGGCGTCTTCAGGAGTGGCGGCCACGAGGTTATCGAGGCTCTGGGGTTGGGAGTTTTGAGGTGATGGATGTTCACTGTCAGCGTTCGCCAACAACCTACACGCCAATGTGACGTAAGGGATCAAATCAGCTCCTCGCCTGCCCTCGCCGTGTAGCTCATAAATGGCGCACAGCGCTTCGGAAAAAACGTTATATTTTTCAAAGCTTTGAGTGAATCCAACGAACATCGGTTCGCAATTCCAGAGGCGTTCCATTGCGCCAAGCATGAGGCCAAAGGAGAAGCTTTCGATGGGTTGGTTTTTACAGATGCGCTTGTAGATTTCTGGGCAAGGCAGGTTGTGTTGGGTGACGAGGATGGTGTTGATGAGGAGGTCGAGGGCGATATTGACGTAACCAGGGAGTTTGTTTTTATCCATGGAGACCTGTCGTGCAGCAGCGAGATATCGCATCTGATTGGTGAGTCCTGCGGGCGCGACGGCGTGGTGTCCAATTTCGTGTGCCATGAAGGTGAAGAGGAATTCATCGACATGGAGTGAGCGCATGTGTTTGAGGTTGAGGTTGGTTTCAAATGTGAGCGCGTTGATGCTGGCGAGGCTTTCTTGTGCGTAGTAGGCGGCCTCTTCCTCGGATGTTTCAATCATGAAAGGGTCGCGCAAAAAGAGTTCATCAAGCCAGATTTGTCCTGCGCGTTGCCAGAGTACGCGCTCCGAGTCGGAGAGGTCGCGGGTTTTTGGCCGTGAGGAAGAGGAGGTTGATGTACCTGTGGTGTGATGTGATGGCAGGTGGCTCATGATGTTTACTTTGAATCAGTGAGGAAGAGGGCGACCGAGCCATCGAGGGTGAGTCCTGCGAGGGTGTGTGGGCCGACCTGAAACAGAGTGGGGACGACAGAGGGTTGGGGGGAAGGTGTGGTGTTGGGTTGTTGAAGGTGAAGTGGTTCTGTGAGCCTTGGTTCGGGAGTGTAGCCAAGCAATGCGTTGCTGTGTGTGGGGATGATGGTGTGAATGTCTTCAGGTTGATTGTAGGCGATGAGGTTGTGTTTGGGATCCATGCCAAGTTTGCTGACAAAGTGCCAGGGTTGTTTACCAAAGGGGTCAATCAAAGCCAGTGGAGTGAGCTTATGAGTGTCCCATGGGAGGGAGAGCCAGTGCGTGCCCTTGTGTGAGAGCGATGTGGAGTCAAGATGATGGAAATATTCAGGATTTTTTATTGTACGTGAAGGTGTGCTTGATGAGGTTTCGCCCGAGATGAGGTAGTGAATGCACTGTGTCAGGGCGTGAGCATCGAGGGTGACGTTGGGTTGTAAGAGTTGTGCTGAGAGGTAGTCATCCAGTGAGGAGAGCTGGGAAGGATCGGGCAAGGCGGCGACGAAGTTAAAGAGATTGACGGAGGTGATGGGAGTGATGGGAGCAGGTGCATGTTGGACGAGTCGGATGAAGAGAGTCCAGCGAGTGGCGCTTGCGGCTTCATCAAACCAGCCAAGACGCATGGCAAGTTTGAGGAAGCGAATTTGGCGAGGCTGTTCGAGGATATCGTGTTGCCACAGGGGGACGAGATCCTTGATGAAGGCGCGCGTGATTCTGGGGTTCCAGTGAGGGACGACATCCTGGAGTGAGTGCCAGAGTGCGGCGTGAAGCTCGGAGGTCTGGATCAGGGCCTGGTTTAGTTTTTCTTGCTTTGACTTCATGGTGATAATGCGCCGCGTGTGTGGTTTATCCTGTTGACTTCTAGTGTTTATTTCGGTTTATGAGTCTTGAGCTTCAAGCCATGAGGCGTAGGATTGGTAGCGCATGTAGTAGTATTTCAGGGCGAGTACGGATTCGTAGAGGAACGCGTCAAGTTCGTAGCGTTTGGCGAGTTTTTGAATGAGTTTTTGAATGTGAGACATGCGCTTTCGCGTGTCTTTGAGGGAGAGTCCATCGAGGCCCTTGTTGAAGGTTGTCTCAATTTTTGCGACCTCATCATCCATATCACGGCCCGAGGTTTCAAAGCGGTCCATGGCGAGGTCAAAGAGGTTGCGAATCCAGCCCACGCGGTCCATGCGATAGATGCGGTTATCGGGGTTTTGGAAGAAGGGGGAACGCAGGTTAGGGTGTAGTTTTTCGTGCAAGATGAAAGGGATAATTTGTCTTACATCTTCGACACTTACTTCGGATTCATTGCGGAACCAGGCGAGTGCTTTTGCAAAGGTGAGCAAGGTCATGAAGGAGCGTACCGAGAGGCCCTGATGAGTTTGTGTGCAGAGGTGTTGAGTTTTGTCGCGAGGGCAATCCTGGTTGCAAATTTCGCTAATTTTAACGCCTGAGAGACGAGCTGTGTCCTTGGATTTGTACTCAAAGATGGGGGAGACGAGGTCACAGAAGTCAAACTGGGACATGAAGTAACGAATGATACGCAGGACCGAGGGGGGAATGGTGACGGTCATGACATCCTTGGCCATGAGGTCGAGTTCTTCAGGCGTGAAGATCAGCCCTGCGGGGACGACCTCATCGGGTTCAATGCCACGTTCGATACGGTGCAGGAGCTCATCAAGGAACTGGCTGTTGAACTGGAGGGCCTTGACGACGATGTCGATGCGGTCTTTGAGTGCTTCAATGACCTGGAAGGTGCCGCCGCCAGCGTCATCGTTGGCGGTGAGGAACCATGCAGAGGGTGGTGAGTAGAGGATCTGGTCAAAGATTTCGGCGTAACCGCTGCCCATGAGTGTGAGCAGTGAAGATTGTGTGCGGGTGGGGATGCGGTTGTATTCGTCGATGATTTTGACGCGCATACCGATCCATTTGCGCCAGGCGACATTGAGGTCATCGGGGCTTTCTGCCTTGAGGAGGTCGCCAGGCATGGGAGAGCCGAGCAGGTCGGTGACGGTCATCTGGGGTTGTCCATGTCGGATGGCCTGATTGAGTTCAAGTTTGGTGTAGCCAGCGAGGATGCCAAGGAGTGTTGCTGTGGCGGTCTTTCCCTTGCCAGGGCCGCCGATGAGGAGCGCACGTTTGCGGACCACAAAGTTGAGCAATGGGAGCAAGACGTAGGAGCAAAAGGAGTGTTCCGAGGGGAGTGTGACAGAGGAGCCTTCACGAAAGGAGATGGTGAGGTCATCGTGGCGACCGTAGGCGATGTCATAATGGGGAGAGATGATCGCGTGGTTGACAATCCAGTAGTATGCCTTGCGTGCTTTTTCGCGAAGTGCAGGGGCATGTGAGACAGGTGTTTCGATGCCTTCTTCATTGAGGAGTGCAGCGAGTTCCACGAGGTTTGGCGCTGCGCCTTCCTGAGAAGGGAGCGTGGGAGAGGCAGAGATATGTCCGTAACGTTGGCTGCTCATGGGTGTTGTGATCCTGTCTGTTGAAGATGAAGGTGAAGGTGTTCAAGTGCGCTGCGAAGGAGTGGGGATAGGTGTTCGGGGTGGACGGAGAGCAGCCATGTGGGCAGGGCGAGCTGCTTCATCATGGCGAGTAAGTGCTCGGGGTGGTCGGATGCGTGTATGGCCTGGAGCTGGTGCATCTGAGCGTGAAGGTTTTGCAAGTCCTGTTCGAGCTGTCGTGCGTGTGAGATGGCGCTTTCGTATACAGATTCAACAGGTTGATTTCTATATTCTTTTAAGGTGTTTTGCGCCTCTTCCACGGAGGTGCTGTGTAAAATTTTGGCAAGCTCTTCGGGTGAGCGTATGTAGATGCCCTGTTCAAAAGGGAGGGGCTGTGTGCTGGGGTCAAGCCAGACGTGATTTTTATGGATGTCTGGGTTGTGCTGATCTTCCTGTGGAGGAGAGGATGTGTGGACCTCAAGGGGATGATCCTCATGTTCAAAGATGGCAAAGATGCCAAGTTCGCTACCACAGCCGTAATCCCAGGAGTCGGTGTGTTGTGCGATCTCGTGGTCGGGCGTGTCGTCCTGGGGGAGTTTTGCGAGGAAGGTGACAGTGTGTGCAGTGCAATGTAGGGACTGTCTTGATTTCAAGGCATGAATCAGTGAGGAAGGTCCAAGACTGCGGGTATAGCGAATGGAAGAAGTCATAGAATGTCACGCGGTGGCGGGTGTCTTTTTCGAAGTATATTCAGAGTATAAGACTCATCATCAGTTTGGAAGTCATAAAAGAGCGAGCACTTAGTGTTTTTATAACACTAAGTGCTCGCTCTTTTATTTCAAAAAATAAGCAAAGGATTTTAGCTTCGCTAAAATCCTTTGCTTATTCAATATCTTGTATGATTTGAAAATGATGGTTTATGAGGTACGACGTCGGTACAGGAGGCCCACAATGGAGAAGAACAGTACCATCAGAGGGGCGGAGTCAGGTGTGGATGGTGCAAGTTCGGCGCTTGAGCATGCGACTCCCTGAGTAGATTCACTATCGTCTTCGCCCTGGTCAGTTTTAGACCAGTAGCCCATATCAAGATAATCTTCACAGCAAGCTTGATGACCAGCGTCGTATGATTCCCAGTTGCCATCGTCGGGTTTATCGTAGCCCTGATCTGAGCCACTGTCAGGTTCTACAAAATCCATGTCTTCTGTAACAGGAGCCATATCAGGAGCCATATCTTCATCAAGAGATGGTCCCATATCAGCGCTCATATCAGATCCCATATCGACAGGGTTCATATCAGGGACTGGATCGTAGAAGAATCTGGAGATGATCTGCCCCGAGTGTACGACGTCGTAGGTGATGCCAGGTGTGAGCGCAGTTTGAACTTCAAAAGCCTGAGGGTGTCCGCATTGGTTGGCAAAGATTGAATCTTCCTGGAACTCTCCCATCAGGTCAGTGCCATCAAGGGCGAGTAGTTTGAGGTCTTCAGGAAGGATGGGTTCGTTCTCGGGGTCAGAACACATGCCTGGAGCGCAACACTGGACGGTGCAACTTGCGAGCAGGAGGGGTTGCTGGTCGATATCAGTCCAGATAGGGACATGACTTGGTGTGGACAGCGTGATGGCATTGCAGCCAGCGTCCACGACAGTGCCTTCACACTCAAATGAGCAGGTTGCAAAGGCATCATGTGCAATACACAGAGATGCTGCCGAGAGGAGTATAAATATTAGGTGATGTGCACACATTTTGAACGCCATACATAAGCCTCATGGGTGTAATTTCTATATCGTCTTAATGCACTCAGTTTGTATATGAACAGAACCCTTGCGAGATCGCAAGGGTTCTGTTTTTGTTTGTTTGTTTTGTTTTTAAAATCAACTAGTTATACTCTGTTCCACCTTTCCTCAGCAGGTAGTCGTCACTGACACTTTTGAGCTGCACTCGCCCGATTTCAGGATCGCGGCGCTCCTGTTGTGTACGGACTACAACACCTTCACGGATATGTGCTTCGGTGCCTGAAACAGACTCCTTGCCCGAGGTGAGTTCGAGCATTTTTGCCTTGTCAAATGGACCTCTCCAGAGCACAGGGACACGTTCAAAACCATGCGTTGTGCAAAACGCATCAAGTTCATCGTCGTTGAGGTAGCGCCCTTCAGGATCGGTCGGGCCATGGATAAAGACGTCGAACACACGGAACATGTGTGTACCGCGTGTCTTTTGTCCGTAGGAGAGGTCCTGGACGCCAGCACCAAAGACTTCGCCGAGGATAAACAGTGGATGTTCCGTGTCAGCGAAGCGCTCTTCAATGTGAAGAGCACGCGCGACCTGGAGGTAGAGGTTGTGACTGTTTGCCTCGGCATCTGGTTTAAACGCGAGTCCCTTGTGGCCAAGCCCCTTGGAGGCGACGACAAGCTGTCCATAATCAGGGTGTGCCATGTCTTTTGTGACCATACCAAGCTGGCACCATGTGCCATGTAGCTTTTCAGTGATGACCACGGGTTCGCCAGGTTCGAGTACCTCGGGGTAACGTTTAAACGCCTCGATGTCGTAGCGAATACAACGATCCAGACCCGCGCCATAGAGTTCGCCGTTCATGTAAGAGGGGACTATTGGTTCGTACTTGGTGATGCCAAGGATATCGGTGACATCCTGTCCCTTGTGCCATTCCGGGCGAGCTGCGTAGCAGATGCCCTGAGACAGAACACCGCGCAAACGCATGGCGCGTACGCGGTTTTTGGCGCTCCCTGCGAGTTTTCCCACGAGGCCAAGTTCTTCCAGCACGTTTTCGGGGACGATGGAAGCTTCGGGGATATACGCAGCGAGGTCACCTGTACAAAACTGGCCTTTGGGGACGATGCTGAGGTAGTCACCTACCTGTGCAAGTTCAAGGCGATCAGCGTTTGGATGGGGTGAGATTTTGAGTTCTTCCACTGTGACTTTAAACGTGGACATGATGACCTCGCGTGTAGGGTTGAAATGAGCGTGCATAATACAACATGTGTGTGTTGTGCGCCTGTCTCTCAAGGGTGATGTGGCATGATTTTATTTCATGACATCAAGAAACCTCTTATTTTGAAGCAACAAGACGATACGCCTGCCCGATAACCTTGTGACATTTCAGCCCCTGGAGGGGGATAACAAAGAAGAGGTTATTGTGAAAATATTCAATCGTTCCAACAATGTAAATGTGACATCATCGGATGCATTTCCCGAGGGTGTGGCAGGAAAAGAGACGGCCAAGAAGTCGGGCGCCATGTCATTCATGAGAGATATCTTTGACAAGGCGACGTCGTTGCGTCCTGGGAGTATTGCAGAGACGATCTGTGATCGCCTGGGGTTGCCCGAGAGTCTGGGGGATGTGGCAGGGATTTTTGGTTCACTGGCAACGATGAACCTGGTCGAGGTGACGGAACACGCGGCGGACTTGTGTAAGGATGTGGCTGAGAGAACAGGTCACGACAAGCTTGCAGGCTTTTGCGAAGCCTATGAGCAGAAGGTTGGGAATTTTAATAAAATCACAGGGAAGCTGGCATTTATGGTGGGCTCCACACTGGCCACAGGAGGAGCTGGGGCGGCAGCGTTGGGCGCATCGACAGGAGCGGTTAGCATTGGGGGTGTGACCATGAGCGGTGCACAGCTTTTTCAGTGCGTAGGCCTGGTGGATCGTGCAATTGGCGCAGGTGAGTCATGGGAAGGTGGAGACAAGATGGGCGCGCTCAAGAGCGTGCTTGGTGTGGCGGGTGATGCGCTTGGTATGGGCGAGCTTGTGGGGCTTGATCCCAAACAAATTGGGGAGTTTCAGGAGATGCTCACCAAAGGTGGGTCTGTGCTCAACATGTGTGAGGGGTTGATAGGTGCGGATGGCGGAGTGAACAAGGGCCAGCTTGGCAAGCTCTTGTTGACAGCACTTGGACAGACGGGCGTGGCGGATAACCTCTCGGGGAGTGATAACGCGTTGCTCCAGTCCATCGCCGGTATGCTTGGTGATGATGCGCAGTTCCCGGATGTGGTGTCACAGCTGTTGACACAGGTTGCGAGTGGCGCGCTTGAGGGAAGCAATGGCGAGGGAAAAGACGCAATAAACCAGATTGTGTCATTGCTTGTTGCTGGGCAGAACGCACCAGAAGAGATGGGATTTTTGGGACAGCTCTTCAACATGGCGGCTCATGGACAGCAGGAACTCAAGGCATATCAACTCGCAGATATGAAGGTGTGAACCTCAAACCCATAACAGTTTAAATTATTGAAACTAAACACTTTTAAAGTAAAAAAGGAAGAAATATGAAAGCCAATGCAATTGAAGAAGAGTTGATGGAGCACGAGAGTATTTTGAGTCATGTGCCATCGAGTTGGGTGGAGAGCTTGCACACTCAAATGATGGAGCACGCGAAGGCAGGGCGAGTGAGTATGGCGCTTGATTATGCAAGAGGGGTTTTGATGGTGAACCCTGATGATGCGAGGAGTTGGTTGAGTGTGGGGATGTTGCACCGCGAGCTTGGTCAGCTTGGCGTGAGCGCGAAGTGTCTGGCGCAGGCATCGGCAAAAGATCCAGATTCACGTGCGGTGAAGCTTGAGCGTGGTGAGCTGTTGGTGTTGATGGGTGATGCGCGTCAGGGTTTGGAGTTGATTCGTGATGTCTTCTTGGAAGGATATCAGGAGGCTCTCCCTGTGGATGAGCAAGATATGATTACGTTAAGAGCGGGTGGATTGTTGGAGAGCGTGCAGCGTGTGGTGGATGCGCTTGAAGAGGTTCGAGCATCATAGGATGTGAGCACGAAAGTGAAAAGGCGAACGCGTCGGGGGTGGGCGCGATGTTGCTTTGGCAACATCGCGCCCACCCCCGACGCGTTCGCCTTTTCACTGTAAAAGTTTTACACCACTATACATATGTGTAGTTATGGGGCGAGCAGCAGGCTCCATGATTGTTGTTCAGGGTGCCAACGTATGACAAAGAGTGTGGCGTTGGGGATGCGAGAGAAGGCGCTTTGTTGATCGGGGAGCAGTGTGCCAAGGACATGTCTTACGACACCGCCATGGCTGGACATGGCGATGGTTTCACCAGCGTGTTTTTCCTTCCATGTATTGATCAAAGCGCAGGCACGTTCCACGACTTCAGCGCGTGACTCGCCATCTTTGAATCGGAGGTCTTTGGCCTCGGGGTGTCCAGGATCACCAAGCCAGAGGTCAATAAAGCGTTGGCCCATGAGCTCGATTGATTCATCGCGAGTGAGTCCTTCAACCTGTCCCATGCGAGCTTCGCGAAGATCGGGAGTGGTGGTGACAGGGATATCAAAAACATCGGCGACAGCCTGTGCGGTGTGTGATGCACGTTTCAGATCACTGGAGTAAATGTGCGAGATGGGGAAGTCGTCTGCAAGCGATTGGCACTGGTCAGCGAGCGCCTGTGCTTGTTGTTGGCCGACTTCATTGAGAGGAATGTCAATGTGGCCCTGAAAGCGGCGATCCACATTCCACTGTGTTTGTCCGTGTCGAAAGACGCAAAGGGTGAGTGCTTGAGATGTCTGTGTCATAAGAGGTGTCGTGTATGTTAGAGCGTAATAAAGAAGAATCTGTCGTGAAAAGCTTGTGTAAAGGTTGAATTTCAGTGTCGTAAAAACAGAAGGTAACACAGCTACATTTCTTGGTTTTCACTCCTTGAACTTCAATCCTTTCTCCTTCGCTCTTCTTCCAACAGCTCCTTCTCTATCACGCTCTAATTTGCAAAAAATGAGCGCACGCTGTTCACCAACACACCATCACGGACAATCTCTGCTGCCCTCTCAATATCGGGGTAAAGCACCCTGTCCTCATGCATAAATGGCACATGTTGCCTGAACATATCCCTCGCCTTTTTGGTCCCCTCACCCAGCGTATAACCCTCACGTAAATCCAACGCCTGCGCTGCGATCAACAACTCAATACCAAGAATACGCTCCACATTGGTCAACGCCTTCCATGCATGCAAACCTGCATGCATCCCCATGGATACGTGATCCTCCATGTTCGCACTCGTCGGAATCGAATCAATCGATGCTGGCGCTGCTTGCAACTTGTTCTCCGACACCAACGCCGCCGCGACATACTGTGGAATCATCATCCCCGAGTTCAAACCAGGATTTGATACCAAAAACGCAGGCAACCCCTCCGAGAAATGCTTGTCTGTCAACTTTGCGCTGCGTCGCTCCGAAATGTTGCCCAACTCAGCAAGCGAAATCTTCAAATAATCCAACGCCATAGCAACTGGCTCGCCATGGAAGTTTCCGCCTGAAAGAATCGATCCTTCTGGATCATCTTCTGATGGCATAAAGATCAACGGGTTATCTGTCACCGCATTGGCCTCGGTCACAATCACGCCCTTGACGTAATCCAACACATCACGACACGCACCATGCACTTGTGGCATACAACGCAAGCAATACGAATCCTGCACGTAGTCCGCCTTGTTGGGAATCTCCCCATCCTTGGCTCCCGCCAACTGACTTCCCGCCAACAGATTACGCACGTTCCTTGCGCTGTCGATCTGTCCCTTGCGGCCTCTTACAGCATGAATCCTGTGATCCAACGCAGCGGTCCTTCCTGCCACCGCCTCAAGGCTCATCGCCCCCGTGATGTCTGCCGAGTTCAACAATCTCTCGGTTTGACCCACCACAACCGCGCCAAGCGCAGTCATCGCCTGTGTACCATTAAGCAGCGCCAAACCTTCCTTGTAGGTCAATCTCACAGGATCCAAACCTGCTCGCTGCATCCCACGCATACCCTCGTAGCGCTCACCCTTGTATACAACCTCACCAAAACCAATGATCGGCAGACACATATGTGCCAATGGACACAGGTCACCGCTTGCTCCCACACTCCCCATCTCGGGAATCACAGGGTGCACGCCTCGGTTAAGCATCTCCACAAGAAGATCCAGTGTACTTAATCTGATGCCCGAATTCCCCTTGGACAACGCATTGATTCTGAACAACATCATCGCCCTGACGACTTGCTCTGGCAACGGCTGACCCACGCCGCAGGCGTGACTCATCAACAGACGCTCTTGCATCACCTCTGCATCTTCTGGACGAATCACCTGATCTCGGTTTGCACCAAAACCTGTCGTCACACCATAGATCGCATCCCCACTCTGGGCTCGCTGACGAATAAACTCCGCCGATGCCTCTACCGCGCTACGCGCGTCCTCCCCTAACTCAACCTTCTTGTACCTGAACACAACTTGCTCGATCGAATCAAAGTCAAGCTGATGTGATAATGTCAATGTAATCATACCTTTACCTCTTAAACGACGACGACGAAAAAATGCTCAACAAGACCGATTTCAGACACATAGTCTCACTGACACAACCACACCTAGAAGCAAGTACTCACCACTGGCAAGCAAAATCTATGACGTCGTCAGCATAAACTCCCCTCCTCCCATCACCTGACCATTGATCTTTAACTCAACCTTGTGCTCACCCTCATAATATCTACGCGTTGTAATCGTCTTGATCGCGTGCTTCTTCGACAACGTCACGGTCTCTTTTGCCCCAAGTTCCAACACCTTCCACTTGAACACCTTCTCACTTCTCCCCCCATTTGCCTTGACGTGGTGAATCACAAAATCAACCACAAGATCTTGCGGCTCTTCCGAGGTCGATACCAACACAACCTTGAGCTTGAGCGGATCTCCATCCAAACTCACATCCTCACTCCATGTAAAACCCTCAACATCAACGTCAACCTCATCGCTAAAACCAAGCAACGCCAACGCTCCCACATCCCCCTTCTTGACCAACGAACGCAACGCATGCTTCTTCACCCACGCCCTGCGGGCTTTGATCTCCCCCTCGCCCTCTTCCCACTCCGCAAGCTTCTCAACTACCCAATCACCATGCAATCGCGTCATATCATTGAGGTTGTTAGCCACACTTCGTCGCACATAGTCCGACTCATCATCCTTCAATTCATGAATCAAATCATACACTTGATCCTGATTCTCAACGAGCCACTTCACACGAATCCCCCAGGGCAAATATGCCCGCGTTCCCTCGGACACCAACCTGCGCACATGCTTTGACTCATCTGTAACCCACCCCTCAAGCACTCGCCAGGTCTCCTCACGATGACGCTCAAGAAACGGCCGAATATCAAACTCGCCCGTAAAATACGTCGTCAGCTCCTTGAGCCCCTCAAGTGATAACGCCACTTCATCCAAACCACGCAAACTCACCCACGCGGTTAATGGCCACAGCTCAAACGACTCAGCGGTATCCCCCCCTCCTAAACCTGCCAACTCTCGCAGTGACAACACCGCATCAAGCTGCGCTTCATACCCAGAAAATGCATCGTCCAGAATCTCCCCCAACGCACACGCCACGCGTTGCACCCTCGCTTTTAACTCAAGCTCAACAAGCTCACGTTTCACCTGCTCCATCACACCTAACGCCAACGCTCCATCTACACCTTCAACTCCTCTCAACCCATCACACAATCGTTCACAATACGCTTCAGATATAATTTCCTTAAAATTCATCATTTCACCTCCAAAGTTTAAAATCTCACAACCTGAACAAACTAACAGCACCAACACACGTGCTCAACCAAGAAAAAAGGAGCGCCATGAAATCGAAATTTCACAACGCTCCTTTTACCGTGGTGGCCATCAGTGGGTGCCTAACGGCCTATGTTTACGGTCAATAATGCAGTTTACACAGGTTCATCTTCCTGAAAAGTCTTTTTATTATCAGACAGATATAGAATGATATTTCTAATTGAAGCTGTCATGACAGTTTTGTATGTGCAACTTTTTCACCTTGTCTTTAACCTCTCCGTGTTACCTTTTGATTTGGCCATTTTAGACCTCTTACACTCCCTCTTCCACTGACAACAAACTATGCTCACGCTCCCCTTTCTACGTCAGGCTCTGCCCGACAATTTTTTTTACTTGCATCAAACAACCGTTCCAAAAAACCTCATTTGCACTATAGACTCCCGGTCACAGCTCTCACCAAATTCACTCTTCATTGCCTTGCGAGGGGAACGTTTTGATGGCCACGACTTCCTTGAAGATGTCGCAAAAGCTGGTGTGCAGGCCGTTCTTGTCGAAGACCTTGAGCGTGTCAAAAACCTCCCCTTTACACTCGTCATCCACGCGAAAAATTCCCTGCGATCACTGCAAAACATCGCCGCGCTCTGGCGTCAGCAACACCACACAAAAGTCATCGGCATCACAGGCTCTTTTGGTAAAACAATCACCAAGGAACTCCTCAGCGCGATCCTCTCGCAACGCTTTACTGTCTACCGCAGCCCTGGCAGCTACAACTCTCAGACAGGCGTCCCCCTCAGCGTCCTGAACATTCAGGCTGAACACGACATCGCCATCATTGAGGCTGGCATCAGTAAACCTCAAGAAATGCAACACCTTGAACATATCATCAAACCTGACCTCGGCATCCTCACCTCCATCGGTCTTGCTCACCCCAAAGGGCTCCCCACCGAAGACATCACTCGCCAGGAAAAGATGATCCTCTTTGAACACATCAAAGATAAACACCATATTACAACCCCTGACTTCGCCTTCCCAAAGCTTATCACCTCAAGCTACAGCCCTTCATCCTCAAGCTGGAACCTCTCCGTTCAGCTCTCCCCTTCCGATGCATCCACACATACATTCACGCTTCATGCACCTGGACCTCATATGCCACGGCTCGCATTGATGTGCATCAAGGTCGCCTCCTCTCTTGGCTGCTCCATTCATGACATCCGACAGGGCTTAGCAAGCTACCAACCCTCACCCATGCGGCTTGAGGTCCACACTACACCAGACCAGATCACACTGATCAATGACACCTACAGCGCAGACCCCGTGAGCGCAAAAGCCGCTGTAGAAACACTCATACAACATGCTGGTAAACAAAGAAAAATAGCAATCCTTGGCGAAATGCTAGAACTCGGAAATCAAAGCCAACACGCACACAATGAGCTTGGCCAGTGGCTCGCAAACACACACCAGATCGACCAGCTCATCACAGTGGGCCAAAACGCCCGCTGGATCGCTCAGGGCGCTCAATCCTCTGGATTCCCCTCAGAACACATCCTCACCTGCCAGAACCTCGACGAACTTGGCAAACTCCTCACACAAAACACACTCCTTCAACCTGGCGATGTGGTCCTCTTTAAAGCATCGCGTGCCATCGGCCTTGAACGTGTCGCCAAACTCTACCTCGAAAGCCTCGGACCAACTCGACTCACTATCAACCTCGGGGCAATCAAGGACAACTTCCACATCCTCAAACATCACATCCCCTCGGACACCAAAATACTCGCTGTTGTCAAAAGCTTTGGTTACGGCAACGATGCAACGCGCGTCTCCATGACCCTCATTCGTGAAGGCGTCAACGCACTCTCAGTCGCTTACGCCGATGAAGCTATCCCGCTCCGAAAAACAGGGATCAACCTCCCGATTCTTGTCCACAACACCCTTGATGAAGACCTCGAGAAAATCGTCAAATATAACCTGACTGCGTTAATTTACTCGGCAAAAACAGCAGAGCGCCTCAACCATATTTCAGAGCAAAATCAATCCATTACACCTGTGCACATCAAGATCGACACGGGCATGAATCGGCTTGGCCTACAACCCCATGACGTCGACGCCTTCATCCAACAGATCAAACATCTCCAACACCTTGATATCAAAGGCATCATGACACACCTCGCGGCCGCCGACATCGCCGAGGAAGACGCCTTCACACACACACAACTTGACCGCCTGAAATACGCCATCAATATACTGCACACCCACGACATCTATCCTTCTGAAATCCACGCCGCCAACACCGCCGCATCCTGGCGATTCCCTGAAGCAAGCTTTGATATGGTTCGTGTTGGTCTTGGCCTCTACGGACTTGATCCAAGTCATGATGTCCAGGTCGCCCATGCGCCCTTGAGAGAAGCTCTTCAACTCTCCACAAGAATCATCCACTTACATACCGTAAAACAAGGTGAATCCATCGGTTATTCAAGAAGCTACGTCGCCCCTCATGACCAACTCATCGCCACCATCGCCATCGGTTACAACGACGGTCTCTCTCGTCAAATGAGCAATGGCGGACAGCTCCTCATTCGTGAAACCCTCTGTTCCATCGTGGGTAAGGTCTGCATGGATGTCTGTATGGTCGATGTCACTCATATCGCTGACGCCGTGCAGGTCGGTGATGAGGTCGTGATCTTCGGTCAACAAGGCTCTCAACACCTCCATATCAACACCATGGCTGAACGCTGCAACACCATCTCCTATGAGCTCCTCTGCAACATCTCCCCACGCGTCAGAAGAATCTTTATTACGGACTGAATACATCGATGTCCCAAGAAGACATCGATGCGACATCAGAGGACATCACCCATGTCTGGTAACTCACAGATGATCTCCCTAGCCTGACCATCAATGCGCACACATCGCGCCAAGATAGATTCAGTCAAAAGCGGAGGTCCTACATGAGTCACACAAAAATCAAGCATATTATTTCAGCACTTACCATCTCAACACTTTTTGCATGTGGTGGAGAGCCAGCCAGCATAAACAACGACACAACCATGTCAGCCGACATGAACCAAACCACCTCCGACATGGGTTCTCAGACCTCCACGGATATGGGCTCCACCATGAATAGTGACATGTCCTCCACACAAAACGACATGGACACCACCACACCATTCCAAACAGGAATGACATCCTGTGGTGCACTCCCCACAGGAGAAGCAATTGAGTGTCAACCAAGCCAATACTGCAAAGACTCCACATTAAATCAATGTGAACTTGGTTGCCTGAGCGATATGAACTGTCCTGGCAATGAAGAGTGCAACAAGGAAGAAGGACGCAACACAGGTCTGTGCCAACGTAAAGCTGGTGACGCAGGCATTCCTCCTGATGAGCCCAACCGTACAGGTATGACCGAATGTGGGTTTAACGTATTTGAAAACTCCACCGTGGAATGTCAGCCAAGCCAGTACTGCAAAGACTCCACATTGAATCAGTGTGAAGCAGGTTGCTTGAGCGACATGAACTGCCCTGGTGATGAGATTTGCACCAAAGAAAGCGGCCGCTCAGTCGGCACATGTAGCGCAAAACCAGTGACAGACCCATGTGATAATGTCACATGCAGCGCAGGCGAAGTATGCAGCGAAGGCTCCTGTGTAAGCACCGATCCTTGTGATGGTGTCACATGTAATGCAGGTGAAGTCTGTAGCGAAGGCACCTGCGTGAGCACCGATCCTTGCGCAGGGGTATCCTGTGGAGCAGGTGAAGTTTGTCAACAAGGCATGTGTGTAAGCAATGATCCTTGTGCCACGGTCACATGCAACAGCGGTCAGGTGTGTGAAAATGGCACCTGTGTTGTCCGCTCCTGTGTCCCCAACGGCACCGCTCAGGATGGCTGCGCCACAAACCAAATTTGTGGTTATGACGCAAATGACAACCCCGTATGCTACGAACTCCCTCCCTGTGATGCGCAAGGAGAATGCGACCCTGGTGTCTTTGGCGCAGTCTGCTCCAGTGAGTTTATCAGTGGTAAAGACCCACAATGTATCCCGGAAACATGTGTAGACGACACACACTGCCCCGCCTCACAATACTGCTACAGAGAGGCAGGTTTTCCAGCAGGTTTCTGTGAAACTGGCGAGTTTGGATCGTTCTGTAATACGAACAGTCAATGCCAGGCAGGTCTTGAATGTGATAGCTTCACAGGTACTTGCTTCTAGAAAATAAAGTGAAGACCAGGAAGCGGTCATTTGAGTCTAGACTCAAATGACCGCTTCCTGGTCTTCACTTTATTTCCTCTCAATCATTCTGACAGGGCATCCAATCGAGTATCCATTTCGAGTCGTTGCAATGAACGGAAGATCACCAAGCTCATCACGTAACTGTTTGCGAAGCTTACGGATTGCCAGCCGCAAACGATTGTCATGCATCAACGGGTGATACTCGCTGACATCATCCCATGTTCGTGTAATTAGCTCCTCCTTGTCCACCTCACCAGGGTTTTTAAGCAGGTGTTTGAGCAGATGAAACGGAATACTCTCAGTATCCAACAACACCTCTTGAGATACCTCATCCGTGAGCAACCAGACCTGCCCCGTGTTCATGTGAATGCTCCACAATGGAGAGGATGCCTCCACGGAGGGAGTGCTACTTTCTTGCAGGCCAGGTAGCACCACCACGCTTTGCTCTTCAAGAACCTCGCTCATGCGAGAATACAACATCTGCTCCAGGGCATTCAAATCATCCACATGCACGTCACCTAACATGGTGGCACACATGGTATACGCCAGCGCTGCATGTTGCACGCGCTCAAATAGATCCTCCAAACCCTGAATTTCCAGGGATTTTTTGGAACGCAGGAGACGCCATAAAATCAACTCTTCAGCAAATCTTTTTGAGCCCGTCACGCTGACAAACTCATCAAGAAATTCAATCGCTTGTTCGAACTTTGAAGGCACAAAAAGAAAGCTATGTATGCAGTAGAGCTGACATATTTCCTGGCCCACACGATACATCGCAAAATGGCGAGCAGTGGCGATCGCAGCGCTCAACTCGTCGGTGCACTCTACACCCTGAATCGCACGCCCTGTGGCCTGAGCCATCATCTCAAACAGGTAATTTTCTTCCTCTCCAGCAATGAGCTCTACAGGTATATCAGGAGAAGGATTATCAACTTGTGGCTCATGTAAATACGTCCACATTTGCTGTGCACTTTTCACCATGGGGATGCCATCCCACTCTGCCATATAGTGCTCAATTTGCGGTTTGTGGATGGCATCTAACCTTCGTCCATAATGAGCCCAGGCCATGATCCTCATAATGTAATGCTCTGCTTTTGACTGCACCGAGATATTCTGCGCGCGCAACCCCTTAAACTGCTCGACGCACTCAGCAATATGCTCCACATGTCCTCGAGAAATAGCATTTGCAAGATCGATATTACACACCATCGCAAACATGGATGTAGCACTCTGAAAAGAGTATCGCGCAAGCTGAATGCAGCGATCGGCAAGCTCCTCATCGCCCGTATCCGTCCAGAGCGCACCCAACATGATAGGCGCAGTACCTCGCAGATTTCCAATCGCGTTACTCATACCAAAGAAACGTCGAGCAACCCTGGCAGCCTCGCGATATTGCTTGAGGATATAATAATTCTGAACAACCACAATCGCCCAATAACTCTGCTCGGCATAAGGCAAAGACTCAAAGACCTCCATAATATCACGCAAAAGTGCTCGCCCATCCAGAACACGACCAGAATACGCCAGAGCCTTCATACGCACGATTCTTGTGCGAAGATTCATCCACTTGTCTTCCGTGGAGGTGGGCTCCAATGTGTCCAGAGCCTTCTGAAACTCTGCGGTCTGAATGTATGATCGAGACAAAAGAATACGGATCTGATCACAGAACATCTTCTCTTTTGACCCCATATCTGGACGCTCATGCTGCTCAAGCAACACGTTACCTTGCTTTTGCAATGCCTCAAACTTGCCCTTCATCAGCAACAAATAGAGCCAGTACATGGAGTCCTCTAATTCAAGATCCTCCTGCCACCTGAGCGCTTCAGCCTTCTCAAAATCGGCCATGTAACACGACGCGCGAAAGAGCCACACCTGTAATCTAGGCTCTTTCAAACCATCAAGAATCACATACAAATCAACAAGATAACCAACCCTCCTGAAGTGCTCAAAATGAAGTTCGAGCACCTCTTCAATCCTGGGCAATAACCTGTGATAAACCGCACACTTCAGAGCTGCAAACCACACATCAACCTGCTCCTCTCCTTCAGCTCGAATCATTACATCAAGTAATGTATGTACATGTTGTATCTCCACACCATGCTCACACTGAAGAGCCTCTCCTTGATCTGGTGAGAGCACCAATCCTGCAGGTGATACCTGCACTACACCTGCATCCTGGAGTTGAGTAAGCTCAACCTCACTCACTTCACACGCTTTGAATACACACGATGACACCACAGCATAATGCGTCGCGTTCAACACTGAAATCACCTTGAGCTGAGCCACACTTGGCTCAAGCAAGGGCATCACCTTGGTTTTGTATGAGCCTGAAGGGCTCACACTCATTTGAAGAGGATCTTGCATCGCAGCATCCCTCAACGATGTATCACGCAGCGGCGCATCACCCACATGAGTTACACACGCAGTATCAACCACATCCACAAGCGACATATCACCCAACAGAAGCCAGGTCGCAGAACACGCATAACGCTGCACACAAGACGCAAACACTCCAAGCGCATGCGCATCCACCAGATGCGCATTTTCAATGATGACTTTGAGGTGATGAAGATCCGCAAAATCAATCATATGCGTCAACATATCCTCCACACTTCCCTGATGTTCAAGCTTATAACCCTGCGCACTATCCAAAGAAATTTGACGAAATATATCAATTACATAGGCACAAAACGCTGGCGCATCAATAGCCTCATCCAACACGATGCAGACCACCTCCGAGCGCCTTTGCTCCACGGATAGCCCCACTCCTTGCCATGCAAACACGGCCTCTCTGACACGAGGCACATCACCCACAAAACACATCAACGGTGGGCGCTCCACCACATCGTTCAATGCGCCCATGCGCTCTGTCTGTACATTTGGAATTCTATAACGAAGAGGGATCACAACCATGGACTTACTCGAATGTAACTTGTTCTTAACAACGACGACTAAATCATGGACGAACCACACCGTAACCTATTCAATAGCGCAAAAAAGAACGCGCTGTCCTTCATAAGGACAGCGCGTTCTTTTTGCTTATACGCTCCATGTTTCACATGAAACACACTTGATAAAACCTAAAACACAAGCTCGACGTGCGCACCAATATCAAGCCAGTTGATTGGATCTGCGTCGGGGTTACTTCCAGGGAACAATGCGTTGTAACCGGCATGAAGACCCAGGTTCACAAAGGGAATCGCGGTGAAATCAATCGCAATACCAGCATCAAAACTCAGACCATCGTTGTCCTTAAATGCCCATGTGCCTTGTGTATCAACAAAGCCATAACCAATGTGTGAGTACAATGATCCACCCACAAGGAAATCAAACCCAACACGAGCGCCAGCACGTGCTGACAACAAACGCTGACGTGAGTTTTGAGCTGTATCTGTCGCGCCAGAACCCACAGACTCAATCGCAAATCCCATGTAGTTCACCTGAAGCTCAGGTGCCAACCTCAACACAGGAATGAAGTCCTCCTGCCAACCTAATCTGAGGTTCGCCCCCAGACCAAGACTGTCCGAGCTGACCTCACCCAGTTGAAATGCACCATTCAAATCAGCGCCGACCAAGATGTCGGCGTGTGCATCTTGCTCCTGCATCACGCTCATAAACGAAAAAGTCAATGCAATCAGAGGGATAAGTTTACATACTTTAATTAAGGTTTCTCTTCCTGACATGGCACATCCTTTGGCTTTTATCCTGTAGTCTTTTCTATCTTCACTCAAACATGATCATTTAGACGCATCATATATCAAGTTGATTCATCCTGACGATCACACTTTTACAAAGAGTTTCTCCTCTCTACTCACAAACAAGCATAACGGTTACACTACCTTTGCAACAGACAGAATCACACCTGTTAGTCGCAACAACCATGTGCTCTTGTGCATCATACCGACAATACGCTACAAATGGCCCAACTTGATCGCTGAGATTGTATGTCTCGGTTCAGAACGATAACAATATTGGCCGCAGCATCCATCTCTCAAGACTATAAATGACACTTCCGACGAGGCTTACCCCCATGAGTACAGATTCCATTCAGGACTACCTTGACCAGCACCAAGAACGCTTCATGACAGAACTCATTGAGTTCTTGAAAATCCCCAGCGTCTCCACCGCCCCCGAACATGCTGAAGATGTCCAGCGCTGTGCCGAATGGGTCAAGTCTCACCTCATCGGCATCGGTATCGACAAGGTTGAAGTCCACCCCACACCTGGACATCCCATCGTTTACGCTGAACACTGCACTCAGCCCGATAAACCCACCGTCCTCCTCTATGGACACTACGACGTACAACCTCCCGAACCTCTTGATGAATGGGTCACACCTCCCTTTGAACCCGATGTCCGTGATGGCAAAATCTTTGCCCGTGGCGCAACTGATGACAAGGGACAGGTCTTCGCTCACTTCAAAGGTCTTGAAGCACTCCTTAAAACCACAGGCGAACTCCCCGTTAACGTCAAGATCGTGCTTGAAGGCGAGGAAGAAGTTGGCAGCGTCAACCTCGAGAACTGGATCAATGCACATGTGGATATGCTCACGTGTGACTCCGTTGTTATCTCTGACTCCTCCATGTTTGCGCCTGGCCTCCCCTCCATCACATACGGCTTGCGTGGCCTGATGTACTGCGAAGTCTCTGTCACTGGACCAGGCCACGACCTCCACTCTGGCATGTACGGCGGGGCCGTCCCCAACCCCATCAACGCACTCGCCACGATGATCGGTAAACTCACCGATGAATCAGGTAAAATCCTCGTGGATGGCTTCTATGATAACATTGAACCTCTCACCGAAGAGGAGCGCGCACAGTTTGCAAGCCTTCCTCATACGGACGAAGGATTCCTCAAAGAAGTCAACGGTGTAGGCCTTCATGGAGAAGACGGATTTACGACGCTTGAGCGCATCTGGGCTCGCCCCACACTCGACTGTAACGGTATCTATGGTGGCTTTACAGGTGAAGGCGCAAAGACAGTCATCCCAAGTAAAGCACACACCAAAATCTCCTGCCGTCTTGTACCTGGTCAAAACTCTGCGGACATCGGCAAAAAGATGGAGGCTTACCTTCGCAAAATCGCACCTGATTATGTCAAGGTCGACTTCCACCTTCACCATGGCGGAGAACCAATCGTGGTCAACCTCGATAACCCCACTGTTCAGGCCGCACAACGTGCCCTCAAACAGGCATGGGACAAGGACGCTGTAGCCATTCGTTCAGGTGGCTCCATCCCTGTGGTCGCGACCTTTGGCGATATCCTCAACGCACCCGTGGTCCTGATTGGACTCGGACTCGCGGATGACCGTCTGCACTCCCCCAACGAGAAGTTTGATGTCACAAACTTCTACCATGGCATCACCACCAGCGCTTACTTCTACAGCGAGCTGGCAAAGTGAACCACATGCGAGGAACAGCACAACACACACCAGAGCCCTCCACTTCAGGCCCTTCGCTGGCCATCAAGGTGGGGCTAGCGCTCTCCTTTGTGCTGTTCCTCGTCATGACAACCTGGCTTGTCATCGATTATAAAACGTCGAAAATAAAGATAAAAAAAGAGACCCTCCCCGAGTTTGCTCCCTCACACACCTTCACGCTAGGCGATCCTGACCTGTACTTCATGTGGTTTGACCACAATAACACGCAAAAGAGCGCACGCACACTTACACACATTCCATCGTGGACCTACCCTGCGCTTGAAGTATGGACCCCCGCCTGGGGACCAAGACCTGTCGCCGAAGGCGGCTACCTTGTTGACCTCTCCACTCCCATTCAAGGCCAACAATACACCGCAACACTTGTGCCTCGAAACACCATCTTCCACACATCTCATGCCGCTGATGCTGGCAACGCACATGGCATCCTGACCACTTTCTTTGCTCAGGAGCTCGCCAATCTCAACCCATCAAGCGATCGCACCAAGAACACCATAAAACTCCAGGAAAACCTTGGTTTCATTGAGGAAAACAGACCCCTCACAACCCAGGAAATCATTCAAATCATTCGCGCTACAGAACGCGAAAAACAGAGGTCAACATCACCATGATACTTAAATTCATCGGCCCACTCGCTGCTATCTTTGGGGGACTAAGCGTCGCGCTCGGAGCCTTCGGAGCTCACGGCCTCCGCGCCAAAGTCCTTGATGGCTCACTTGAACCGCGCATGTTGGAAGTCTGGCAAACCGCTGCATCTTACCAGATGTACCACGCACTTGCCCTGCTTTGTGTCACCTGGTTACTGACACAAAAACCCGAGCTTACAAGCGCACATATCGCTGGATGGGCATTCATCGCGGGTATCGCGATCTTCAGCGGCTCACTCTACACCATGGTCTTTACGGGCATAAAATGGCTCGGCGCAATCACCCCCATTGGCGGGGTGGCGTTCCTCATCGGTTGGGGCGCGCTCGCGTTCTCACTCTTGCAACTTGGCAAGGCAAGTTAGTTCAATCACACGGTGACGTTTAAAAGGTCCCCTGACAACGCCTCCAGCACAGCTCTCCCCTCCAGCTCTTTGAGCCATGATGAGGGGAGTTTTTTATGCCCATGACGAGCCCCCCAGATAGCACCAGCCATGGCACTGATGGTGTCCGCATCGCCTCCACAGCTCCAGCTCAACGACATCATCGACTCAAAGTCCCGCTCAAAATGTGAAAGCGCCATATAAAGCGCAGACATACAGGACTCCAGCGCGGTCATACCCACACCTGGCGAAATCCTGATCTGCTGGGCTGTCCTGAGTGTGGATGCAGTCAACCATTCACGCACATGATGAAGCGCTTCGTGATACTCTTGTTGCACATCAAGCACCTGAAGTTCATCAACAATTGCAATGGGCTCCATATCCTTCAGCGCCATATGCGTGGCACATGCGATCAACCCTGCACCATCCTGACCAAGCGGATGTGCATGTGTAATCCTTGCCTGTTGTTTGGCGGCATCAAAGAGCACTGACTGGTCATCAAACAGGAGCGCCAGAGGTGCCGCGCGCATCGCCCCTCCATTGCCAAGCGAACCCTCCTTGTAGACTGCTCGATTGACCTCGTTCCAGTGCGCCCCTCGCTTGATTTTCTTTAAAAGTTTGGCTGCCGCAGGACCATAACCACGACTCCAACGATAACTTTGCGCGAACTGTGTTGCGATAGCATCCAGGTCAAGCTCGCCGTGCTCAACGATGACCCCCATCATATCGAGCATCATCTGTGTATCATCCGTAAAACGTCTCTTTCGGTCCGATGTCTTACCAATCATTCCCCACACAAAACGCTCAAGAACTCCCCCCTCATAAGGGGCACCAAATGCATCTCCAAGTGCAAGACCAAGGACGCAGCCCTGACTTCTATCTAATGTGGTCATAACAGGCTCCCAGAATAGTTTATCTTGAAGATAATGGTGGGTTTACCTTGAAGATAAACCCACCATTATCTTCAAGATAAACAACCATAAACAACTAAAAACAAAAGAATTTTATAACTTATTTCAAAAGCAGGACCGAGGAGGAGAAGTGAGAGGAGTTCAAGCTCAAGGAGATGAGCCCGAAGCTGTGACAGCGTCACCGCGAGTGGCTCTGATTACAAAAAACGCAGGGATTGGGCTCCTCTTACAATCATCCGATGGGAGGGTTTTGAAACAAGTTCTAAGAGGGTGTTGACAGTTTTCTAGTGAGGGGCCAAACGACGTACCATAAGTCCGATTGAGGTGATATCAATCCATGCT
>CATLTV010000025.1 GCA_950059285.1 uncultured Pseudomonadota bacterium
ACCTTTTGCGCAGCAAAAGGTCGCCCACCGCGCGCCCCACACACCGTCCATCATCAGTCGTCAGAACCTGCCACGGGTTCCATGGATTCGCCGCTACCAAGCTTGAGCAAGTAAGCCACGATGAAGTCATCCAGATCGCCGTCTAACACCTTGTCCACATTGTTCACGGTGTGACCTGTACGCAGATCCTTGATTTGCTTGTAAGGGTGGAGCACGTAGGAACGAATCTGAGAGCCAAATGCAACCTCGCGCTGTTCCGAATACTCCTGACTTGCTGCGTCTTCCCTTGCCTGTAACTCAAGATCGTACAACCTGGACTTGAGCATCTTCATGGCTGTTGCACGGTTCTTGATCTGGGAGCGTTCATTCTGACATTGCACCACGATGCCCGTGGGGATGTGTGTCATACGCACAGCAGAATCAGTACGGTTAACGTGCTGACCACCCGCACCACTGGCACGGTACGTGTCGATGCGAAGGTCGCTGTCATTGATTTCAATGTCGATGTTGTCATCGACCTCTGGCACGACCTTCACCGCAGCAAAACTTGTCTCACGACGTTGCTTACCATAAGGACTAATACGCACCAGTCGATGCACACCATTTTCCGCCTTGAGGAAGCCATAGACGTTCTTGCCCGAGACATGCAGCGTGGCGCTCTTGATGCCCGCCTCTTGACCTGATTGAAGATCGTTCTCCTCAACCTTCCAGCCCTTGGCATGGCAGTAACGTGTGTACATACGAAGCAACATCTCAGCCCAGTCCTGACTGTCTGTGCCACCTGCACCTGAGTTGACCGAGATGAACGCGCTGGACTTGTCGTGATCACCGCCAAGCATACGTTGGGTCTCAAGCTCAACCACAGCAGCTTCGACCTGCTCGATCTGCTCGGCTGCCTCGGCCATCGCAAGTTCGCCTTCTTCACCCTCCTCGGTCAGACCCATCTCTACAAAGAGTTCGGCCTCCTCAAGTGAGGTGGATTGCTTCTCCAATGACTCCAGAATCTCGACGAGTTCGCCGCGCTCCTGCATGATTTTCTGTGCGCGGTCAGCATCATCCCAAAAGTCTGGGGCCTGGCTGATCGCATCAATTTCCTGAATCCTTGCCTCCTTTTGAGGCAAGTCAAAGATGCCTCCGGAGTTCTTGAACTCGAGCAGTCAGGTCACTTATTTTTCCACGGACATCTTCCAACATAAATGTTTACTCCTAAAACAATAACTTGACATACACCATGCCAGCATCTGGCTGAACATGAGCTTTTATGCTTTGCATCCTTGCCATTGTCGGGCTAAAAAAATCAACTGTAATCTCTTATCAACACTTGAAATCGGCCTGACAAGGCGGGTAATCTACCGACCCCCAGTAGAGCATGTCAATCACACGACATGGGGAACACTTTTTTACAACACCGCAACCTCAGGGCTTCATCCCTGATCGTGTTGTGCACAAGGACAGTTATAACTACATGCGTCACACACAACTCATGTCAACGACATCCATCTTCACATCCGCACTCCTTACAATGGGAATCATCCTCGTGACACATCAGGAAGGGTTTGCACAGGACACCGCTGAAAACCAGCCCACCGAGGAGCAGTACAAGCTTTATCAGCGTGCTCAACAAGCCTACGAAGATGAAAACTACACCAACGCCATCGCTCTACTTGAGACAGCCAACACCATCCAGCCCTATGACCTCTTCATGTACAACATCGCCCGATCACACTATCGGCTTGGGCAAAGCATCGAGGCCAAAACAGCTTATGAAAAAGCAAAAAACCTGACGCGACTTGGCCCAAGCCTCACAGTCCAGATCCGCGAAGGACTTGAAGAGCTTGCGCTTACCTGTGAGGGCACCGTAACCATCACCTGTAAAACGCCTCAAAGCACCACCATCCATGTGGACAATCAACCTGATATTGCCTGCACTCTGGCTCAACCCATGGCCCTGAAACCTGGTATGCACTCGCTGATTGCAAAGCTCGATACTCAGGTTGAAACCATCAGCTTTGAAATCAAGGGCATGGAAACGACCAAAGTATCAACCACCTTGCAACCGCTCCCCGAGCAGGTCCGCTTTGCGTCCACCACCTGGGGGAAACGCCTCTCTCTTGGTGGAGGTATTTTAATTGGTAGCGCGCTTGTACTGGACCAGACGCTGGTGCGAAGCCGTAAAAGCAATTACATCAGCGCCAATGAAAACTCACTTCAGACCAAAGACATCTTGACGGCCAAGCGCAAACTACGCAGAAGCCAGGCGCTCACCCTCTCCACCGCAGCACTTGGTGCTGTATCGCTCTCGCTGGGAGGCACATTGTGGTTCAGAGCACGTCATCAAGATGACACCACAGAAGTTTCCATTCTCACTGAGTTCTAGAACGCGATAAATCACAGAGAAGAATCACAGGTAACCCGAGAGCCTTCTTCTTTATTAAATTTTCCCACGCACAGTGCATTGCTCTGCTCCAAGCACACGATTCGTCACGAGCCATTGATGAACACATCCATACACCACATCGCATCTTGCGGCTTACTCGCCATGCTTCTGCTCGCCATGTCAGGATGTCAGAGCATCAGCGGTTTTGCGCCCTACTGCCAGAGCGATGACGACTGCCAGTCACATCAATTCTGCGATACCGATGAAAACGCCTGTTTTGTCAGAGAAGCGTATAGTACGAGCTGTGATCCTGACCTGCTCTTTCCAGATTGCCCCGCTGCAACCACATGCGATGAGACCGCAAAGATATGCATACCGCGCACGTTTCGCGCTGCATTCATCTACCCCTTTAACACCTCGGTCTATGGACGCAGGCAGTATGCCAATATGCTCAGATTTCTGACCGAATCCGTGTCAAAGCAGCTCTTCGAGCCACTTGATTGTAAAGAGTCCTCTGAAGACGCACAAAAAGCACACATTGTGTACACATGCACAGGTCAAGACATTGAATTTCTCTTCATCAATTCAGGGGATGACGAGGAACAAACGGCCCAGAATATTTCAGATGCATATAAATTTGCGCCCTTTGATATCACACTCCCAGGAAGATCGATTGAGTATGCCTACACTGTACCCTTCCTGGAACAAAACCAGGCCAACCTATTCACCCTTGGCCGAAGCAATCTTAACCTTGACTATGTCTCAAAAGAGCTTGAACCAGATTACAAATACCCTTCACTCGAAACACGCTTTGACTTCTCACTTAAAACTTTCTCACTCAACCCAACCTACTGGTCATTTGTTATGGAAGAGCTTGAATGTGAAAGGCCCTTAACACTTTCATACAACGTGGGAATCGAAAACTTAACCCAACACAAACAGGAAGAACTCTGGGCAAAACATGGCACATGCCTGGATCGCATTACTCTGGAAGATAGCTCCTCTGTAGAATGGGTCGATACAATTACAGAAAAGGATATTGATTGCCTACTCATCAGCGGGTTTGTTGACGCCAATCAAATATATGATCTGCTATCAACGTATACACAGTCTTCACGGTACACCAAATCCCCCAGGATAAAGTGGTTAACACATAAGTATTTGGTAGATGAATCTTCTGCTATCACGCAAAACTTAAGGGACATCATCCTCAGCTCTTTTCGCGAAGATATGTTCTTTATCTCAGGAGAAATATCCAGCTCACCAAAATACAACAGCTTTGCAGCTCAACTTGAAAAAGATTACAAGACTTATCTTGATAAGCGAAGTTGCCTGAACACACCCCAGAGGGGGTGTGACTCGCTCACATGCGATGCACCTTCCTCCCCCATTGAGGAGGACGCCTGTGCACAACTTAACTGTCCAGCTACACCAAACTGCCTGGAGTTAGGTTGTCTCGTCTCCAACCCTCCAGAATGGTGTAATCTCATTCAATGCGAATCTACTCGAAACTGCGACTATTACGAACCAAATCAGCTCTACACAATCTCATTTGATATATCCTCAATCATTACACAAATAAGCACCTCATGGCTGCTATTTTACAAAGTTCGAGCCCGTCAAAACACATCTCAAATGCCAATGAGCAGAGAAGCGCTGCGCGATTCTTTTTTGGAGATCATGGGCCACAAAGAATCGGACCATTCTTGCATATTTCCAGACTTGACATCATGCGAATTACTCTCAGCTCAACAGAAAAAATACAGTTACACCAATATTTTCCCCATGACGATCAACCCAGATGCACGCATCTCAACAAACCAGAATACGACCACACTATACTCACAAGTAAACTCAGCCTTTGAGTTCTTACCCCCAACACAAAGCTACTCCTATCAAGACGCCGAGGAACTCAATAATCGACCTGCTGTTGAACCTGCACCAGAGTGTAACTGATCTATGGATAACCACTCGATAAAAAAGCTCGCCATTTTCACCACTGCTCTATCTGCCATGCTCCTGCTCGCCATGTCAGGATGCCAGAGTATCAGCGGTTTTGCGCCCTACTGCCAGAGCGATGACGACTGCCAGTCGCATCAATTCTGCGATACCGATGAAAACGCCTGTTTTATCAAATCATCCTACAATCAGGAGTGCGATCCCTCCCAAGAATACGACACATGCCCTGTCGCCACCGAATGCAACGCAGACGCGCAAGCCTGTCTACCCCGCAAGTTCCGTGTCGCCTGGATGTTCAGCATGAACTCCCCAAGATATGAACGCCGACAGGTCACCAATAACCTCAAATTCCTCACCGAGCGCATCTCGGCACAATACTTCTCACCACTCAATTGCGCCACACCTTCCACGACAGAACAACAAGCCAACATCATCTACCGTTGCGATAACGATCAAATTGAGTTCCTCTTCATTGACTCAGGCGATGATGCCTCCACACAGCAACAAGAGCTCTCCAAAGCATTGCGCCTTAAACCTGTGGACATGTTGCTGACATACTTCTCATCAGGCTATGCAGGAGCATATGACCTCAACGCTCAGGCAGGGCTTGATTACTTGCTCATTGGACGCCTCAACAGAAGAGCTGATCGCGTCAAGGAAGAGCTCCAAAAAGACTACCAATACCCCGAACTTGATGAACGTTTTGATTTCTCCTTGGGAGGGCTAAGAAGCACAATTACAAACAGCGCCTACATGTCCTCTCCACTTGAATGCCAACGCCCCCTCGTGATCCATGAGGATAATCAACCGTACACGCTTGATAGAATTATCATGCAGCAAGAGAGTCAACAGTTTGGCCTCTGCCTGGACTACCTCACCATTCCTGGCGATGCTCGCGCAAGCTATGCTGACGAAGTTCAAATTATCGCCGAAAATAACTATGACTGCATCTACACAGGCACCATTATCACCCCGGACAAACTCTCCACATTGTTGCAAGATTATCGAAACTCCACACACTACAACGAACATCCAGCACACTGGATCTTCCAACGCTCGTTTGTGGAATCGACCAATGAGTTAGAGTCAGGTCTACGCACCATTATCAGTGAAAACTTCCTTGATCATGTCAGCCTGAAAGCACAGCAAAGCATCAATGTGGACTACAACGGTCTTCAAGCTCGCCTGGAGAAGGACTACCGTGAACTCCTTCAGGCTCAAGGCTGCCTGGGGGTTCCAAATGTAAGCTGTGAGGATCTTAACTGTACGGACTCATCACAGACAGACGAAGCAGCGCTCTGCAACCAGCTTGGATGCGCCACCACACAAAGCGCATTAACCTGCCTTGAGCTTGGATGTCTTGCCCCCTCAGCGCCCAGCTATTGTGCCAATCTTGAGTGTGACATCCCACTGAGCCAGTGTGATTTCCTCCCCCCTAATATTTTTGAGCTCGAACCCAACACAATCACAACCATTGCAGAGCCTATATTCGTCGCCTGGCTACTCTACTTGCAACAGCAGCATACACAACAAAACCAGGACGCTCCGCTCTCAAGGGCTCAGCTCAGAGATCTGTTTTTGGAGCTCGCCAATCCCGATCATGTCGCATGCAAAATCTCTGACATCACGGCATGCACAACCAACATCGCAAACTCAAAACAAATCCACTTTTCTGGCATCAACAGGGACTTTGTCCTCGGAGTTGATGGACGCCTGATAGGCTCAACACACACCATTGAGTTCTACAAACCAAACTCAAACCTCGAGTTTGGTGCCCCCATCAAGAGCTACACACCTCAAGAACAAAACGCACTTAGTAACTACCAGATCATGCCCGAAGTCTCATGCCCAGAGGTAGACGCACAAATCGCGGAAGCGCTCATGGAATAGAGAACCCAACAACTAACTCCCACTTCATTTTCCTGTTCTATAGAGTCTTCGTGGTTTGTGTGTATCACGCCCTTATGAAACCAGGAGGGTCACAGGCATCTTGATACAGAAGGTTGTCCCCTCTCCAGGCACGCTCTCAAACTCCACATCAAGCTCAAGCAACTCGGCAAAGTGCTTCACCAGAGAGAGCCCAAGTCCTGCTCCGTCCTGCGCGCGAGTGGATGAGTTGTCCACCTGTGAAAACGGCTCAAAGATGATGTGGTGATGAGACGCATCGATCCCTGGACCATGGTCAATCACTTCAAGCACTGCGTGCGTATCGCCCTCACGCACCGGGTGTAGTACGACCTTGATAAGCTTGTCTTCAGGCGTAAACTTACATGCATTATCAATGAGCTTATCAAGCAAGCCCATGAAACTTGGCAAGTGTGTACTGATATGTCGCTGATTCCAGTACGGATCGACCTCAAGCACAATCGTCCGCTCAAAACCAAACACTAACCGCTCCAACTCCTTCTCAAGGATAAATGGGGCGACCTCAACCTCGATCTCTCCCACCTCAAACTGCGTCAACGCAAGAATGTCGTGAAGCATCTGCACGAGGCTGCGACCCGAACGCTGAATCAGCTCAAATTCCTTGTTGTACTCCTGGTTCCCCTCATCCTCCAACTCCTCCTGAATCATCTCTGAATAACCAAGAATGGCATTCAAGGGAGTCCTGAGCTCATGGCTCATATTGGCGAGGAACCTGTCCTTGATTTGACTGGCAAGAATCGCCGCATCACGTGCGCTGGCAAGATCCTCGTTGCGTTGCTGGAGAATCTTCTCGTTTTGCTGCAAACGGTCCACAACCCAGTGATAATGCATATTGAGCACGTACACAAAGCCTGTCAATGCACAGAGGAAGATGAGGCTATTACCAAGATCAACGAGTGGATACTCTTCGTCGGAAAACACCTGCATCGCAGTCAAGACACCACTATCAAACAGGAAGAAGAAGACAACTGGCGTCACCAGCGCAATCGTCAACCACAGCATCGCAAGGTAACGCTTGCTTGAAAAAATCCCCAAAAAAGGAAGGACAATAAGCCACTTCACAGTATAAGAGGAGACCCCACCAAGCACCATAAAGCCTGAAGCCGTTGCACCAAACAAGGCAAGCCCAATCAGGTTTGTTGCCAGAGACATCGACCCCACAAACCGTAGCACAAATACTGAAGCAAACGCCAATGCGCCAAAGCTCAGGGTCAAAAAACCCAGACCATAATGCCCATCTCTGAAGTAAGGAAACGCCACAAAAGGAACGGCAGCACAGAAGGTCATGGAGCTAAGCATATAGATCTTGGCCCTCATCTTGACGATATCATCCTTCAACAACTTGGGATGTAACCAGCCAGATGTTCGCTCATGCTCAACAAACCGCTGTAAAATCGGCTTTTTCTGTGATTTCGTCACGTTCAGTTCAACCTTATTGCTGTATTAAATACAACACGCGCAGGGGAAAATCTCAGGTTCTTGGTTTGTCTTCAAGATATACGAGTATCACTGCAACAAGTCAATGTTGTTACAGACAATTAATTCACACATAATCCTCTATCCGCGCCACATGCTTGGAAGTTTATCAAATGATCGCCATACGATGCATTTGAAGTTTGAATAGGATTTGCGTTGCGCAAAGATTAAGTGATAGATTGGCCGCGCATGGAAAACAGATGACACTACCTATTTATTTACACCATTGTGCTGAGAGGTATCATGACCAGCAAGAAGAAGAAGGTTGATATTGAGTCGTTACAGCGTCCCTCCGTGGAAATGCTGTATGCCGATGAAATAGCGCTCCTTATAAAACAAGACAAAGACAAGCCCAAACCCATGGGCTGGCAAATGACACCTGATTCGGTCGTGAAGTTTGTGTTGGGTGACAAGAAACTTGATCTCAAACCCAAGTTTGTGGGTACACGCCGTTTCATTGAGCGCTGTGTCGTGGCACTTGCCACCAACAGGGGCCTGATGCTGATCGGTGAGCCTGGTACTGCAAAGTCCTACCTCAGCGAGATCTTCACCGCTGCTATCAGTGGCGACTCCACACTCATCGTTCAAGGTAGCGCAGGTACCACCGAGGATGACATCAAGTACTCCTGGAACTACGCGTTGCTCCTGTCACAAGGACCAACACCTGCGTCCATGGTCCCTGCACCGCTTCACGATGGTATGAGTCAGGGTAAACTCGTTCGCTTTGAAGAGATCACACGCTGTCCTCTTGAAATTCAGGATACGCTCCTCTCCATTCTCAGTGACCGTGTAATGACCATCCCCGAATTTGAAGAGAGTGAAAAGACACTCTATGCACAGGCAGGCTTTAACGTCATCGCCACAGCAAACACACGTGACCGTGGCGTGAACGAAATGAGCGCCGCGTTGAAACGTCGCTTCAACTTTGAAACGGTCCACCCCATACAAAACCTCAAGCAAGAACGCGCCCTTGTCCAGAACGAGATGCAGCGTCGCCTTGACCGCGCTGGCATTCCCGTTCGCTTCAGCGACGATGCCACCGAACTCCTCGTCACCACGTTCCACGAGTTACGCCAGGGAAAGACGATGGGCGGGCAAGCCATTGAGAAGATGAGTACTGTCATGAGTACGGCCGAAGCTGTCGAGGTCGGTTACGCATCCAGCTTGCACGCCTACTACTTTGGAGCCTCAAGCGTCAAACCTGACCACCTCGTCGACAACCTCATTGGAGCTGCGCTCAAAGAGAATGAGGATGACCTGAAAAAACTACGTCTCTACTTCAACCAAGTTGTCAAGGGACGCAAGGGTGACCACTGGCAAGCTTATTACAAGGCGAGCAAAGGTAGCCTTGGTACAGATAAGTCATGATGACTCTGTCATGATTACTGGATGCGGGCATCACAGTGTGATGCCCGCATCTCCCACACTGTTCACATCTTTCATTACCGATTACCCACTTCTATTCTGGAGCAACAAGCACCATGGAACCAATCCTCGATACATTGATCCAGCGTGAGGATAGTCTACGCGTACGCTTTTTTCCCGTTCGTCACTACAGCCCCACAAGTGCGCGAATGCTTCACGAGGTCGCAAAACAAATCAACCCTGTCGCGATCTTGATCGAGGGTCCATCTGACTATAACGAGCAGATAGAAGAGTTCTACCTTGAGCACGAGCTCCCCATCGCGCTCTTCTCTTACGTGCGTTACTCCGATAGCACACGCGACCGCGCGTTCTACCCCTTTTGCGAGTTTTCTCCCGAATGGCAAGCGCTCCAGATCGCCAGAGAACGCAACATCCCCGCGCGATTCATTGATAAGCCATGGTATGAAATCGATCGCGAAACATCCCCGCAAAAGCACCGCTACGCCGATCGTAAGTTTGATAAAAACGCCTATATCGACGCCCTGTGTGAGCGCCTTGAGGTCGAAGACTTTGACGAAGTCTGGGACGTCCTCTTTGAACTCGACGCCAGCATCGACGCAGACACCTACCTTGATCGTGCCTATCACTTTGTATACCAGCTCCGTTACACAGATAACGAAGCATCCTACAAAGACCGACAGCGCGAAGAGTTCATGGCCGATCGCATCCGTGAGGCTCTTGAAGAACACCCCGAAGGCATGATCCTCGTGGTCACGGGTGGATACCACACACCAGCCCTCAATGCGCGTCTACGCAACCTCCCACTTGATGATCTCTTTGCACACGGCGAACTCATTGAAGATGCTGAATATGAAGAGGAATCCGCCGAGGCAGGACAACCCATCCTGTTTGACCAGGAAGGCAACCCCATTGACCCCGAGCTTGCCGCCGAAATCCTCGCACAGCAACAACCACCGCCCAAAGAAATCATCGATCATGGCATCACCATGACACCCTTCACCTACGATCGCATCGACCGCATGAGCGGCTATCAATCAGGTGTACATGGCCCCGCTTTTTACGAATATGTCTGGCGCAGTCGTAACAACGGAGAGCTCCTTGATGGACGAGAGCTCCTCTATAATATCATCGGTAAACTGCGCACCAAGGGACAGGTCCTCTCAACCTCCGATGCCATTGCGGTAGAAACCACAGCATGGGCGCTCGCCAATATGCGTGGCCGCCAGGAGCTCTGGCGTTACGACCTCCTTGATGCACTCAACGCCGCTGTCATCAAGGAAGAAACCGATGCCGAATACGAACACCCCGTGATTCGTGTCGCCCGTGAGGTCTTCTGTGGTGAAAAAATAGGACTCCTTGGTGACGGCACAGACCTCCCTCCCCTGGTCCGCAATACGCGAAAACAACTCCACGACCTTGGACTCACTCCCACGGAAAAAAAGAAGGTCGCCAAACTTGAACTCCTCAAGCCTGAAGACCTCCAGAAGTCTCAGATCCTTCACCGCTGTCGTACACTCGGAATTACTGGCTTTACAAACACACATGCCACCGATCTCGTGAACCGTGATGACCTCTCAAACCCAGAAGAAACCTGGGAAATCATCTGGTCTCCAGAACATGAAGCCAAGCTCATTGAGAACGCTATCTATGGTGCAGACCTCGCCGAGGCCGCCACAGCAAAGCTCCTTGAAGATGCACAGGCCATCTCACGTGACGCTGAAAAAGCAGCCCTCGTCGTGATTGATGCCACACTCATGGGACTTCACGCCTCGACCGAGGAACTCTATGAACGCCTGTTAGAAATTGTGGGTGAAGACCCTGACTTCTTCCACCTCACTTCGGCGCTCAACCACTTGCTGTACCTCTATGCCTTTGATGATGTCTTTGGCGGAAAAACCGCCAACAACATCCCTCAAATCCTTGGCACATCGTTCAATCGTGCACTCTGGCTCTTTGAGAGCCTTGGACACATCGTGGACCGCGACAAGGAGCTTATTAAAGCCATTGGCGCCCTCTTCTACACCTTCCAGCGCTGCGAGCACGAACCCTTCACGGATCGTGACGAATTCATTGGTCTTTTTGGACGAATTGGTCGCAATGATGACCAGATGCCTCTGATTCGAGGGGCAACGCTTGGCGCGCTGTTCTCACTGGCAGAAAGTGACATGGACGAGATCCTCACGGTCATGAACTACTTCTCTGACCCCATGGAACTTGGTGACTTCCTGATCGGTTTCTTTAGCCTCGCACGTGAAGCCGCTCAGCGCGATCCTCGCTTGCTTGAAAAGCTCAATGACATGATCATGAACCTGAATGAAGAGCAGTTCTGGGAAGTCTTGCCAGGCTTGCGACTCGCCTTCACATTCTTCACGCCGCGTGAAAAGCATCGCCTGATCGATATGCTCTTTCCACGAAATGCTCCTGGTGATGGTGAAGAAGATGAACTCGCAGGCATGCCTTTTGTGGATGCTCTCACCTTTGATCATGCCCAAAATCTCACCGCGCGCCTTCTCGAAACTATCGAGAAATACCACCTGCGCAGCCTGCGCAAACAACCTCAGATCGACAGCCCTGCAAGCGACGAGTTTAACCAGCCCCAACAACCACCCCTGCCAGGTGAATCACCTGATGCTCAACCTCAGGATTCACAATGTGATGGCTCCGGGGGACAGCAAGGTCAACAAGGTCGGCAAGGCACAAGCGGCAAACAAGGTCAATCTGGTCAACAAGGAGAGCAAGGAGAGCAAGGAGAGCAAGGAGAACAGAACGCTCAATCCCTTGACGCTCAACAACAAGCAAACGCTCCTCGTACAGGCCAACCCCAACCCACAGAGGGGGCAGGATCGACTGAAACTGCTGCCAACGCCTCTCAGAAAGAAGGAACGGACGCTTCCAGCGATGACGGCACACCTCAGGGCTCATCCTCCTCAGCGGGCGCTTCTGGTGGTGGTTCTTCGCAACATGCACCCTCACAATCAAGTCAAGGAAGCGCCGCAGGCGCCGGGCAAGAGGCCGCAGATCCTGATTTTCAGGGAGGCTCCACGCCTGCTGAAGACACGCAAAACTTGCCCTCACCTTATACTGCCGAGGAGCGCATGCAGCGCTGGAAGGTTGTGCTTGGTGTAGGTGGTGAAGACCTCCCTTGCCAACTCCCTCAAAGCTGGCAAGAACGTGAAAACCTCGTCAGTTACCTCTACGACCGCGAGTATGGTCAGGGCCGAAATGTACGTGGCCAGGGCGGTGGTAGCGGTCAAGGTGGTCGTGAAGGAGGATCTGGCCAGAGCTCGCTCTCTGTACCGGACTGGATCAATGGTGTGCACACACTCTTCCCACAGCGTGTCATTGAGCGCCTCGAAAAAGATGCGCTGGACCGCTACAACATTGAGGAGCTTGTCACCCGCCCTGAGCTGCTTGAAAAGGCTGAGCCCAACATCACCTTGATGAAGGCTGTGCTGCGCACCAAACACCTCATGGACCCACAGGTCTTGCAGCTAGCCAAGAACCTCGTCAAAAAGGTCGTGCAAGAGCTCGTTGAAAAGCTCGCGCGCACCATCAGCACACCCTTTGCTGGCTCCATCGACAGACGTCGCCGCAGCTTTATGAAGATCGCAAAGAACTTCTCTGCACCTGAAACCATTCGTCGTAACCTCAAAAACTATGATCCTGAACACAAACAGATCATCATTCAAGACCCCTACTTCTTCTCCCGTATTCGCCGACAGGTTGATCGCTGGCAGATGATCATCGTCGTTGATGAATCTGGCTCCATGATGGACTCGGTGATTTACTCCGCCGTAAGCGCTTCTATTTTCTGGGGAATCAAGGCACTTAAAACACACCTCATCATCTTTGACACCGAGGTTGTCGATCTGACAAGCGAGTGCTCCGATCCTGTTGAAACATTGATGAAAGTTCAACTCGGCGGCGGTACGGATATCGCCAAGGCGGTACGCTACGCACAAACCCTGATTGAAAACCCTCGACGCACAATCCTTGTCCTTGTCACAGACTTCTATGAGGGCGGCAACCCTGCTGACCTCGTCCAGGCAACCAAGGAAATCTGCGAAGGTGGTACCACGTTCCTTGGACTCGCAGCTTTGGACGATCGCGCCAACCCCACGTATGACAAGAACCTTGCGCAAAACATGGTCAATGTCGGGGCTCAGGTCGGCGCAATGACTCCAGGCGAACTCGCAGCATGGGTCGCCGAGAAAGTCCGCTAAGCAGTTCAATCAACACAGCAATTACCACCTTTTTATATTCGTGAGATCAAGCACATGCGCCAAGATTTACTTGTACTGACAGCAGAAGACCTCGCCACAATCAGCAACCGTGGTACGGTCAAACGCGCCACAAAAGAACTCTCCAAGGGAAATGTTCAGGTCGAGATCGAAGAGCTTGAAGGCAATGGCCTCAGGTTCACATGGAGCGATGATGTCATCTGCACCTTTGCTCAGGATGTCGTCGTCAAGGACGCCGAATGCACTTGCCCTGCTACTGGCATGTGCCGCCACATCATCAGGTCTGTCCTCTCGTACCAGGAGTGGGCTGTGGAGCATACGTCTTCAGGTCCAGAGGCGACACAGGGTGAGGACGCTCCCCCTACAGAAGAAATCATCAGCGCTGATGAACTCAAGCCCTGGAACCCTGGTGACTTCACCGACGAACAAATCGCCAAGGAGTTCAACGCCACCAAACTTCGCAAGGCCAGGAAGATGTATCGCGATGGCCTCGTGACAGAACTCTTACGCAGCACAAAACCTCAGGCACGCTTCCACAAACTCGGACACACCCTGCGTTTTCAAGTCCCCAATGACTTCCGCTACTCACGCTGTGACTGTGCAGAAGAAGCGCCATGCATTCACGTCCCACTCGCCATCTGGGCATTCCGCGAGCTGAACAGCGAACAACGCGCTGGCTTTGTCACCACCGCAGCGAGTGAAGAACCTCGCGCAGATGACCTCCTTGATGCCACGGAAGACAAGCTCGTTGAACTCCTTCAACACGGCTTTACTGGCACGCCCAAAGCTGCCTTTGACAGGTTCAAACAACTTGAACACCAGCTCCACGAAACAGAGTTCGTCTGGCCCGCCACAATCCTCCAGGATATTCGACAACAATACGACTATTACAGCGACCACGATGCGCGATTCAGCCCCATCTATGTCGCCGATCTTATTGGAGAATTCCTCATCAGAAGCGACGCACTTCGCGCTGATGATGTCCCCATCCCAAGGCTCTTCATTCGCGGCAGCGTCGATGATACCAAGAGCAAGCTTGGACAAACCCGCCTCGTGGGACTTGGCTGCACAGTCATCCATCGCAAACGCTCCGTGATCATTCAGGCGCTCCTCCAGGACTCCGCCACGGGCAAGGTGATGGCGCTTGGTAACGAATTCAAAAACCCTGAAGATGACGCGGTCATCCCCCCATCGTTTAGCGAGCTTGGAAAAAAACTCCTCGTCAAAGGCCGCGATATCGCCTCTCTTGGCTCGGGTCAGCTCGTCCTGAAAAAGGCCGATCTTCACCCCGATCACCATATTGAACTGGGACGCTCCCCTGCCTCGGCTTACCCACAGAACTTCGCATGGGAACAGTTGCCATCACCTGTGTTTGTCGAAGACTTCGACGAAGTCCGCGCCCGACTTGCAACGCTCCCCCCCGCATCACTGCGTCCTCGCCGCGTCGGTGAAGACTTCCACGTCGTCCCCATTGCAAAAGTCGAAAACGCAAGCTTCTCCGTGCGTGACCAGGCTGTCATCGCCACCCTCGTCGATCAACTTGGTAACACGGCACACCTCCAACACCCCTACACCAACCGCAACAGGTCTGGCACAGAGCGTCTGCTTGCCAACCTCACGCGAAACCCTGAACAGATATGTTTTGTCGCTGGCAACATGCATGTGGGCGCACATGGACTGGTCATCCAACCCACTGCTGTGGTCTTCAAATCAGAAGACGATCCTGATAACCGCTACATGATCCAGCCCTGGATCGACGAGTTTGGAGAACGCGAAGCAAGTGACACACAACTTGGTAACGCCAGACCTCCTCTTGATCCTATTGATGTGTTCCGCTCAGAGCTTGCCAACGCACTGGGCGAGCTCTTCCTGCTCGGGCTCAACCATGTGGACTCCAATGTCTACGCACAATGGAAGAAGCTCTATCACTATGGCCTGAAACTCGGCATGCATGATGTCCTCGCACCTGTCGCGGATGTCGTCAGTCTCCTTGATCCCGAGGTGAAACTCCCCATGGAAATGCGCTCGATAGAGGCCCAGGCAAAGCCAGTCATGGAAGCAAGCGTGGTGAGTCGATTGATTCAGGAACTTGCCTAATGACGCAGAATGAAGAAGAGGGGGCGGCCAAAAATCGAAGTTTTTTGGCCGCCCCCTCTTCTTCATTCTGCCGCGTAATAATCTAGCCAGCGACGCTTGACCTTCGCCAACACATCATCGCCCATCGCCTCGGCGTGCCGCGCCAACACTGAGGAGTGACCACGCGCACAAATCTCGTCGAGCAAACTACTGGCTGCCTCAAAGTCCTCATCTGAGGCATCCAACCACAACGGCAATAATCCATGCACGCCATGCTCCGTATTGGACACAATCCAATCACGCGAGGCCCTCGAAAATTGCTTGCGTTCGCTGAGCTTTACAAATCCTCTCACCGCTCGCCATGAATGAATACGCAGCAGATCCTTGAACACCACAGAGACAAAGCCATCATCGTGCGCCACAACCTGCTCCATCAAACGTGGTACAACCTCAAAGCCACCGCGAAGCAACAACGTGGGAATCATCTCCTGTGCAAGATGATAATCCTCAAAACGCTCAAACCACTGCGCAAAATGAGTGCGTTCTTTCAGTAAATGCACACAATCACGTACCAGAAAACCTGAACGCTCCTCCATTGTGTACACCCGCTCACACAATGTGCAGGCGACAGCTTCTACATGAAAGCGTTCCAATAAACGCACCGCTGTGTATGCATCCTCCTCGCTGCGCTCCACTGGAATCAACTCCACATACTGACGCACCAACAACGCGACGCGCTCGTTGACATCATCATCTTCAGACCACCCCAGATGCACAAAAAAGTGGCGCAGCTCGGAGAGAGGAATCACCTCCCACAATAAACCAAGCACCTCATCAACAGGAAGTAACTCCTTTAATAACCTCGAAAAATACGCATAGGAAAACCATCGAACCTCGCGACGCAGTAACGCCTCTTGCTCAAACCATTGCCTGAGCCGCTCTCGCAACATCGTAGCAAGATGCTCATCCTCCACTTGCTCAAAGTCCAGCGCGCGTAATGCTTCCACTGCTCGCGACTCCACCTGCGTATCTTCATGACGCAAAGGATGTGTCATCGCCATCAACCAGAAGAACGCCTCCTGTTGACTGAGCCCAGAACTCCTCCACAACCAACGTCCCTGCCAGGCACGATCGCTCCAGGGATAAATATCATTCTCATCCTGCTCCAGTGGAAGATGCCTCACATACAGATCAAGCGCATCCTCCACCACAAAAGGAGAAACCTCAATCAATCCATCCTCATCCATCACACTTGAGGTAGACAGACTCTCCTCAACCTCAAAGTCATGATACTCTCTTACCTTAAACATCGCCTCGTCACCTCTTACCTGTGTACTCTTGCCAGAACCTCACTCGAACCATCTACACATCACACTAGCCACCTGTCTAGCACCTAACTTGGATAAAATAGCTTCGCTGGAATAAACACCACATCTGCTCTGGTTGAACTCCCAAACACAACCTTTGTGTTAAAAAAACACAATCAAAACAACACGTGGTAAAATCACGAACCAATGGAGAAATTCAATGAAGCCTATGCACAAAGAAGAAAAAAGACGCCTGAGCAAAACCATATCACACGCGCTCAGACACGCCCCTCACCTCTACGAACTTGAACTTGATGACCACGGATGGACACCTGTTGACCACCTCATCGATGGATTACACCATCACCGTAAGGCTTGGCGAACAGTCGATCTGGAGACCATTGAGGAGATCGTCAAGACGGATAGCAAAGGTCGTTATGAACTCGACCTCAAAACATCAAAAATCAGAGCACTTTACGGGCACTCCACCACGAGCAAACTCATCAAGGAAGCCGCCACACCTCCCGAGATCCTGTTCCACGGCACATCTCCTGCGACAGCCAAGCTGATCATGGAGCAAGGACTTCGACCCATGTCACGACAGTTTGTCCATCACTCTGTCGACACGGCCACGGCAAAGGAAGTTGGACACCGCAAGGATGGCAAACCTGTCCTGCTCCATGTACACGCCCACAAGGCACACCTTGCAGGCATCACGTTCTACAAAGGAAACGCGCTCATCTGGCTCTCTGACCCCGTCCCACCCGAGTTTATATCACTAGCACCCTGAATTCATGACCACACCAGTGGCCTGACCTCTCGCCTTGACGCCACTGCTGAACTTGTACATGCTCCACATATCCGCGCAGTCCACCACGGACGCACTAACACTCCCTCTCACAGTGAGATATGATGAGCATGAATACACGGCATCTCTTGACAGCAACCACTATCCTCGCCCTCATCACCTTACTCAGTTCGTCGGCCATGGCTCAGGAAGGACGCGCCAGCGTCAAGGCAGAGCTTGGCGCTCGCCTCGCCCTTGATGACTGGGCTGATATCAGCGGACCTGGCTTTGGTGGCACCCTCGGTTTTCACTACCATGTCACACCCGAACTTGAATTGCTCGTGCGTGCTGGCTACTTCGCGGGACTCCCAAAAACAACGGATCAATTTTTTGGTTTCAGTGGCAAGGTCAAGACCAACGAACTCCCCATTCTCTTTGGTGCGCGCTACCACCTGCCAAGCAATGGCGCAGCAGGTCCGCTCTGGGCTGGACTTGAACTTGGTATGAGCCAGATCAGCTACAGAGCATGGATTGAAGACAGCGATGGGGATCGCGACTTCTTCACCGACGATCAAGAGCTTGAACCCACACTCGTCCTTGGCGGAGGTTATGACCTTGGACAGGTTGAACCTCATGTTGCCGTGCACTGGATTCCTCTTGATGGTGATGATCTTGTCGCTGTGGTCCTGACACTTGGCTTTGACCTTACGTCATTCTAAGAGCAGCAAGAAAACGACAGAGGGGGCGGCCATTTACGCAGTAAATGGCCGCCCCCTCTGTCGTTTTCTTGCTGTTTACGCTCAAGACTTGAGAATCAACGCATCCCTGGAATTTAACAGCGCGACGCCTCCCAACACAGGGTAACCAATCGCCTTGTCCTCACGAATCAATACTGCATCAGGAAGCTCTGTAACGAGCTCGCCTGCACCGTTTGAAACTTTCTCCTCATCGATTTTTTTCTTCAATGAGGTCATCGCCCTCTTGGACATTTCCGCAAGCTCGGACTGATCTTGTGGACACCTGAGAATTGGCAACATCTTCGTGATTACATCTTCCATTTCACTATCCTAATTACTTGTTTGCGTACATTGTAAGGTCTTCAGCGGTTGTGGAGGCTGCATCAAACTTGTGTGTCAACTCCTCGATCAACTGCTCTTCTTCCTCGCTGATACGGTTGCCAAAACCAAAGAACCCGCCAGAAGCGTTGGCAACTTCCTTACACAGCTCGGGCACGCTCTTCTTGATCCAGGAATCAGGGTCAGCAGAGATGATGTGTGCGAGCACGCGGTTGACCCTCTCAAAGAAAAGGTCTGAAGGCTGCTCCACCAACAACATGGAAAGAAAATCATGTGCTGCTGAGCCCTTCTCAATACCTCTGGCCTCGGCAAGCTCCAATACGCTCTTCTCTTCAGCAACGCTGACAGAACCATCTGCCCAGGCCACCTGAATCAAAGGAAGCAAGGGCATCACACGAGCTGTCTCTGCGGAGAAACCAAGCTCCATGGCCTCGTTTGCAACCTCTTCAGAGGTCGAAAGAGATGCAGCAATGCCAGCACGCTCTGTCCTGCGCAAGGACTCAAGCTCGCGCTCACGACGCAGGCTCTCAATACGATCTTGTTCAAGCTTCTGAAAATACTTATCTTCTTCTTTATTGGACATAATTGCTCCGGTGATATGCTAGGTTGTCGATGACAAGTAAACGCAAGTTGACTTACATGTTTTATTCACAAAACACAATCCTCGTGTCACCACATCACATGGTACACCCACAGACACAACGACACGAGTACAGCAAAAGATAGGGCGCATAACTTCCCAGACAAGGAGTCCATGCGCCCACGTATAAGCTATCTTGTGATGAACAAATGTTTAATTAATCCAGCTTTTTTGCCTCTTTCTTGAGCTTATTTGCTCTCTTGCGCAGCTCTCTCGCCTTCGCCTCAAGGTGTTTTTTCTCGGCCTCAAGCGAACGAATTCGACCATGAATCTGCGTATCCGATACATCTGCTGAGCCCGTCGACACATTTGGATCAGCCTGCCTGTTCATCACCACCACATCTGTGGGCGTCCCAAAAGGATCATTTGTCACCCCCTGACCTCCTGACGCGACATCCACAGAACCTGGATTGTCCGTCAAACCAGGATCACTCACACCTTGACCTGCACCATTGGCTGAATCAAACCCATCTGTCACAGGATCTGAACCTCGGTCCACAGAGTCATCCTGCTCAAATGCGACTCCCTCATCACCAGCACCTGCTTGTGGCACATCGGGGTCGGCTTCAGGTGCAGCGGAGTCTGTCTCAAGCCCCCCTTCAGATACATTAGGCTGATCCTGCCTGCTCCCCTCGGAGACACTCTGGTCATCATCTTCGCCTTGTGATGACGACCCCGAGTTTCCTGTCACCACGCGAGTTCTTGAGCCCACCGTGCGACCACGGTCGCCCTCTTCAAAGAACCTCTCTTCACGCCAAAAACTATCTGCTCTTTGCAACAACTTCTGACGTGTCTTCAAGGTATCAATGCGCCCATCAAGCTCTTGCAACTGCTGCTGAATCTGTCCTTCCGCATCAAGCAACTCATCGGCCATCGCCAACATGTCATCAGGATCTCGTGCCTGTGTTGAATCCTCCAACATGCTCGCATAACTACGACGGTCTATCCTTGGCAGAGGCTGCGCATAACGCTCGCGCTCCACACTGAGCTCGTTCAACGTGGTGATAAGCTCCTGGCCTCCCTCGCCACGTGCGAGCTTGTCCTCCAAACCAAGACGCTCTCCATCAAGCAAGTCCACGATCTGGCCGCTAATATTCGCCATCTGCCTGTCGCGCTCTCCAATTGAACGCTGCAATGCTTCAAGCTGCTCGGCAAGTTCCCTTGCCTCTCGCAACTTACGCTCCAATTTGCGTCGATTCAAACCATCCACGCCCGACTTCTTCAAAGCCTCGATCTCTTCGACCTGCTCCTCATAACGCATGGACAACATCTCAAGAGTCTCCACCATCTGACGACGCTCTGCCATCGCAAGCTCCCAAGAACCTTTAAGCTCCTCAAGACCTGCCACGTCCAGACGTGCCAACACTCCTTCATTGAACGTCAGCGCCATCGCCTGATGCTCAACACCACCCCAAAAAAGGAGCGTCGTAAGAAGTATGTGGGTGAATAATCTCTTCATCTTTCTTTCTATACTACAATCAATCCTGTCACACGCTTTTGCGTCATTTCAGGAAAATGCAATGTACATTCCAACACCAACACAAAACAAAAACACAACAAAATCAACACACTAACACCACAAAAAACCAGTCAACTCTTAGAATTTTGAGGTCATGGTGGTGTGATCTCAGATATCTGAGATCACACCACCATGACCTCAAAATTCCAAAAATCGTCAGAACATACCATCACACCCAAGCCAGAGCTGGTCGTTCCCATCGTACAAACCTCCTGGCGTCAAGGACTCCGAAAGCGGCGGACCTTCATACAGTGCACCTCCCAGAGAGATGCCAATACCTCGATCTCCCAACGCCTTGCGCACACTTCCTTGCACAATCACATCGCGTGTTGACACATTGTACACCCCTCCCACACGTGATGAGAGGCCAAGCTCAGGCAACTCCAACGTCCCTCCCATCGCTACACCATACAATAAATCACCAATAAACACGATCTGCGCATCCTCATCACCGCGCTCATCTTCGGAGACAAAAAACACGGTCGCATCATCCTCTGCGCCAAACGGACGCAACACAAAACCCTCGGCAAGAAGACCCAACGTCGCGCCTGACTCGAACAGACGCTCATACGATAACCCCATCGCACCAAACGCAGATGGACGCCTCACCGTGTTCAAATCCGTCGTCAAGAAGTTCTGCGCAGGACTCAACGCCACATCAGCCCTCACACCAATTGGCCCCACATACCGCGTCACATCCATCAACATCGTGTGACGTCGCTGATACTCCGCAGCAAAGACATCCTCTCCATCCCTTTGCTTTTGAGCAATTGAGTTCGACAGCTCCAACACACGAGGATTTCTCACCGCAAGACTGGTAAAATTATAGTCTTGCGCAAACTGCTCATCACTCAGCACAACCCTTACAAGCTCCGAAAACTCCTCATCGACATAAAGCGACTGCGTCCTGTCCCATCCCCAAAAATACCCCACACCAATATCAGTATTGAGCACTGTGCGCGTCCAACGCGCGCCCAAAGATGAACTCGTGAAATCCTCATCAGGAAACGCAAATAACGATGACAACCCTTGCGCCTGATCCCACGCACCTGGGTCCAACAAGCTCTTCATCAGGGGCACCACTGGAAAGTTTGCCGCGATCGGATTATTGTCCTGTAACACCCCGATATCACGCCCAAATAACACCGTCCTGTCCGCCATAAAAAATGGCACCCACAGCAGCTCCACGCCCCCCTTTCCTGGTGAACTCCATGTAAGCTCCACAGCAGGTTGTGCAAGCTTACCATCCTGTTGCATTGGTCCAACCATGCCAAAGTTTCGCTGATCGCGTGGGTTAATTACATTGCCTGGCTGCACCAGCGATGTGCTCCCCCACGCGCTCTGTAACATCCCCACTCTCAAACTCACGCTATCCCAACGCCGACGCCAGTACGACTCACCAAGCCTTATATCAATCTCGGCCCTTGTATCTGCATCCTCACGCTGTGCCCCAAATGTCTGCTTACGCGCACCAATCCAGTGCCTCATCTGCGCTCTGATCACCGCCTTTGATGAATCGTTCACATCCTGAGAAAAACTTACGTCCACGCCTGAACCAAGCTCAAAATGGTCCTCTCCTTCCTGGCTCCAATACGTGTCCACAGCCAGTGAACTCCCCCACTCCACCTTGAACAAAAGCTCGACGGGCATCGCCTCAGACGCCACACCAGACGGAGCATCCACAGGAGAAAGCACATACCCACCTGATGTATTAGATTGATTTTCAACATCTTTTTCTGCTGACACACAGGAGGGATTCTCAGGATCGCAGATCACGATCTCCTCAACACCCCCATCATCCTCACTGGTGTCGGGCTCATCGACAGGCTGGCAGGAAGGATTTTCAGGATCACAAATGATGATATCTTCTGCATAAACGGGCAGATGCCCACAGAAGATACCACTGGTCAGCACAAGAACACTGGAGATAAACCGACAGGCTTTCATTTCCCGAGCTGCTCACGCGTAAAGAGAGAGGTTGGGAATGACGCATCAAAATCAGCATTGGAGATAATGATCGTGGAGTACCCTCCCTTCTTGGAGCGCAGGGTCATCTGCGAAATATACGCGCTGCCCGTCTCACCCTTGGTGATCTTCTCGACAAAGAGTGTCTTGATCTCCTCCTTGCCCTCCTTGTCATAGAAACGAATCTTGCTCAGCATATTGGACGCCTGACTCACATAGACCTTGATCTTGCCATACTCTGAGGAGGCCTTGTCCTTGGGTGTCACCGAGATCACATACACAGGGTCATTGGCAATCTTCTCATCATCAAGGCGCTTGTAGTCTGCGGCCTTGAGATCGCGCGATTCCAGATCGGCAAAGGAGAAGTGACTGCCAAGAAAGGCTCCTTTCTTCTGACTCCCCTCAACACGTCTTGAAACCTTGAATGCGGGCAAATACATCCATACATCATCCTCTGCGCTCTTGTTCTCGGAGAACAAAAACGCCTGCCCTGCAAGCTCCTTGGGAGATGTAATCTTGACCAGTCGACGCACAGTCTCATCAACCTTGGCACTCTTGACACCAAGCAGGCGAGTACGTCGTGTTCCTGTACGATCCTCAATGACAAGCTTGATATCCATGGAACCTTGAGTGATTCCAAGCGCCTGATTTTGATCGATCGCCCTGTCCATAATCTCCTTTGCTGTCAGAGACTTATCTTGAGCCGAAACAGACACAGAGAAAAGCAAGGACACTGCCACCAGACCTGCCATCAAGAATGAGAGTGAAAGAGAGTTGAATGGACGCATAAGAAGACTCCTCAAAAGCTAATGTGTTTCACCAGCAGACATTCACGCTACCGCCTGACACAAGAGTAAGACGCAACAAAGCAAATTTGGATTCAAACAAGCAAGGGGCGCTGGTGTTTGAAACACCAGCGCCCCTTGTCATTCAACTACAGGTCGCGAAACAGAGGTGTGGAGAGGTAGCGCTCACCCGTATCGCAGAGCATGGTCACAAGACGCTTGCCCTTGAACTCGGGTCGACTCGCCACTTTGATCAAGCCAGCAACGTTGGCACCTGCACTGATTCCCACAAGAAGCCCCTCTTCAGAGGCCAATCGACGAGACATCTCAAACGCCTCATCATCACTCACCGTGATCACCTCATCAATCAAGGAAGCATCGTAGTTCGTTGGCACGAACCCCGCGCCAATACCCTGAATACGGTGTGGACCAGCGCTACCACCAGACAACACGGGGCTACCTTCAGGCTCAATTGCAATTGCCTTGAACTGAGGATTCCTCTCCTTGAGCACCTTGCTAATACCCGAGATCGTACCACCAGTACCCACACCTGTGACGATGGCATCAATGTTTCCATCGGTGTCCGCCCAGATCTCCTCGGCTGTGGTCAGAATGTGCGCCTTTGGGTTCGCAGGGTTCTTGAACTGCTGAAGGAGGATCGCATCATCCTGCTCCTCCACAATCTGCTGGGCTCGTTCCACGGCACCACGCATACCAAGTGCACCAGGAGTAAGCTCCAGCTCGGCGCCAAGCGCCTTCAACAAGGAGCGACGCTCAAGACTCATGGTATCAGGCATGGTCAGCAACAACTTGTATCCACGTGCAGCACATATATAGGCAAGCGCGATACCTGTGTTTCCACTGGTAGGCTCAACAAGAAGAGTCTTGCCTGGTGTAAATTCCTTGGCCTTCTCAACTTCAGCGATCATCTGAAAACCGATCCTGTCCTTGACGCTACCAAGCGGGTTAAAAAACTCGGCTTTTCCGAGTAGTTCAGCCTCAACATCACCCACCACCTTGTTCAAGCGAATCAGCGGTGTCTTGCCTACAAGTTCTGTCACATTGTTGTAAATCATATGTACTCCTTAATGCATATCATATCATGATAAAGTTATAAAATTCGGACATCTGCGTCACCATAACGCATGTCCATCAAAACCAGAGGAATCTATCAGTCCTCCTCTGGCAACGTATAGCCTGGTATACAGGACAATATCTCCAATGCCGCCCGATAGCGACCAAAAGGTGGCATAATATACGCACCAACCACCTTGTCCTTGATCTCCATCAAGGTCTCCTGCGCGATTCTGACACCTTCTGCACGTGCGGTCGCCTGATCAGGCGTGGCTTTCATCCTCGCGCGCACATCATCAGGCACGCTCATACCTGGCACCTCGTTGTGCAAAAATTCAGCGTTTCGCCAGCTCGCAAGCGGCAAAAGCCCCACAAGCACAGGCATCTCCAGGTGACTAATATCACGTAAGAACCGCTCAAGAACAACAGGATCATACACGGGCTGCGTCATCACCATCGAGGCACCCGCCTCCTTCTTCATCTCCAGACGACGAATCTCACGATCATAATCTTGTGCTGCAGGTTCAGCGCCACAGGCAGCAAAGAAGTTTGTCACCTGACCCACGCTCTTGCCCGCAGGATCAACACCATGGTTGAAGTGATCCACCATTCTAAGAAGACCAATACTATCCAGATCAAAGACCGCCGTGGCGTTGGGATAATCCCCTACTTTGGGCGGATCACCTGTAATCACCACAAGATTGCTCAAATTGAGCGCGTGATAAGCCAACAGATCAGATTGAAGACCAAGTAGGTTACGATCGCGCGCGCACATATGAAGGATGACCTCCATATCAAGCTCATCACGCACACGCTTACCAAGCGCCCAGTTAGACATACGCACCGAGGCACGCGGGCCATCAGCAATGTTAATCACATCCACGCCATGTTCTTGTAACATTTTTGCCGCCCTGACAGAGCGCTCAGGATCCAGACCTCGCGGTGGGTTAACCTCCACACTGACCACAAAATTATCCTTGTGCAATGCGGGCTTACTGGATTCATCTGCGAGGATGCGTGTACGCCACACATGCTCCACCTTCCCCGAAAGCCCCGTCCTTCTGGACAACTTCACGGGCTCATGCTCGCCAGTCACCTGAATCTGGCGATGAGGAATAACGATCGTGTCCTCTTGATGCTGTGCGCCGCCCATCATACGGGCTGCATCTGTCACGCGCTGAATATGCTCAGGAGATGTTCCGCAACATCCGCCCACAATACTCACACCAGCCTGAAAGAACCTGCGCGCATACACACCAAAGTACTCGGGGTTGGCCATGTACACGAGGCGTTCATTCACAAAACGAGGATAGCCCGCATTGGGCTGCGCAATCACAGGGAGGCCCGCCTCCAACATTTGTGAGGTCGCATCAAAGAGGACGTGAGGCCCCTCCATACAGTTTGCACCAATGATATCTGCTCCCCAGTCTTCAAGCAGGAGCGCCACACGCTCGGGCAACGCACCTTCAGCCGTACGAAGATCAGAGTCAAAGGCGACCTGCGCAATAATGGGCATCGAATCCGAGATCTCACGGGCAGCTTCAATCGCGACCTTGAGCTCGGAGAGTTGCCTGAAGGTTTCAAAACAGAGCACATCCACGCCCGCATCAATCAGGACCGAGATCTGCTCCTTGAACGCATCAGAGATGGCGGTGAGTTCTTTTGAAGTAAGCATGGTGGGCGTCTGACCTGTGGGCCCCACAGATCCCACCACAAAGAGTGACTCCCCGGCAACTTCCCTGGCAATTTCAACCGCAGCACGGTTGATCTCCTCAAGCTTCTCCACCAGACCATGACGGGTAAGCTTGAATCGATTGGATGAGAATGTGTTGGTGGTCAGGGCCATCGCACCTGCCGCGCGGTAGTCCTCATGAACCTGTCGTACGAGCTGCTTTCGATTGAGGTTCGCGCTATCAAAGGAGTGATTAATGTACACGCCTCTTTCATAGAGTTGAGTTCCCATCGCCCCATCAAACACGAAGGGGCCACGACTTACGGCTTCCAAAAAGCGATTTTTCACGTCTTTAACACTGTAAAAAGAGGATGGCTTGGCTGGCAAAAAAAGACTTTCTTCACAATGCGATAACGCATCGCGTCACAAGTTCTTCAGACCGATAACATACGGAAAGTAGCGCGTCCAGTCGGCGCAAGGAAGATCTTAACGCTCGTACTCTGCGGCATTCACCGATGTTTCCTGCACATGAATCCTCTTCAGGCGGACATGTTGCTGACGATGTTCAGGGAGGAGGCGTTGAAGGATGAGTTCACTTTGATGAAAGATCCATTCAGCGAGAAGTTCTGTGGAGGGTTCGTGATCAAGCTCAAGGATGCGAGCTTCAGGCTGAACACCCCGAATGGCAGCTGCGACGACATCACCTTTTTTGACGACAAGGTGATGATCAAGTGTGTCATCAAGGAAGGTACGCCACGCTTTTTTAAACGCCCCAAACTCAATGACCATCCCCTGTTCATCAAGGCAGTCACCTTCAATGGTTGCCGTGACCCACCAGGAGTGGCCATGAATCGATTGACATTTAATGGGAGCATCCTTGGAGGAAAGACGATGCGCGGTCTCGAAGTTATGTCGCAAGCTAATACGGTGCATATGCGCTCCTGAGTCTCATGCCAGGCAAGCAAGAGAGGCATGATGGGTATAGGTTCATCCAGAATCAAGAGGGAGAGGTGGACAACACCTCTCCACTTCAGCAGTCAGCTATACATCACCATCAGTACAGGATAAAGTGCGCATTGTATCAGGCATGCGCTTGTCCTCGAGCAAACGTTCCTCGCGCGCTTTTTGCCAGAGCGTTGCAGCGAGCTGGTGGACCTCCTCTTCCTTACGCGCGCTCATCGAGAGCGTAATTGCAACCAGCGCAAAACCACCTGCGACCGTGGCCACAATCAGGAACACAAAACCGCTTAACCCTAACAGAAGCAAGCTGGCGAGTGCGCCTGATGCGACAGCGCCACAAAGAGATGCGCCCACAAGACGCCAGTAGACACCTTTATAGGCAGCATCGCGATGCACAGGAATGGGGGGCGCGACCTCATACAGTTTCTTGCGTTCGATCAACTGACGCGCGAGCTGCACCTCATCAAGACGTCCGTCCGAAACGTCCGAGGCCTTGAACTTGCGATACCGCTGCTCACGTTGCGCCTTCCTCCTCCCCGACGCGGTCCTCCTCGTGCGAGGGGTATGATCCCAATCTCGACGCCTCAAAACTGATTCCTTCAGGCTCTGAATACACCACAAGCCTTGTTGTTAAATTTTTTTAACACACCTGACACACCCCTCTACAAGATGTAACCTCCCAAGACTAAAAACATTCCCCTCATAAAACAACTACGTCACGATCCTTTTTTTTAAAAAGTTAAAAAAAACGTGTTGACACCTCAGACTCAAACCCGTAGATATGTCTTCGTCTTGACGGGGAAGAAATCAACAGCTTCTCAACTCAAGGCAGGGAATTGAAAGATTCTCAGCTGAAAAAGAAAATTTTGGAATAAAACGTTTATTCTTAACATTTCAGTTTCAGTGTGGCGATATAGCCAACACCTCGAGAGAGGCCCTCTTTGAAAAAGTGTCCTAACGGGTATGAGTCATTAGCTCAGTTGGTAGAGCAGCTGACTTTTAATCAGCGGGTCGCAGGTTCGATCCCTGCATGACTCACCATGGCCCGTTCGTCTAGTGGTTAGGACACTGGCCTTTCACGTCAGTAACACGGGTTCGAGTCCCGTACGGGTCATAAAAAAAGCCGTTCAGCATTCAATGCTGAGCGGCTTTTTTCCTTTCTTGCCTCTTTCATCACTCAATCCCCTCCCCCCTGAAAAACCACGCCTAAATAATCTCGCACAGAATTGACCTGTGTATTAAAAATAGGCATAAAGAGGACTCTTCCACCAAATGAATCACATTTCTTAGACGGGGTAACAATTCATGAACTCAAAGACCATCGCCTTTTTGTTTGGCTCTGCACTGCTGCTTCTTGGTACTGCGTGCGGTGGCGGTAACGATGACGACACACCTCCTACATACAACGAATTCCTGACCTCCTACAGCCAGCTTGCTGCCGAAGGCTTCTGCAAGGTAGCCTTTGAATGCATCTCTGAAGCCCCTGAACTGCTTACGCTCACATCTTCAACACAAGAAGAGTGTGTCGCATGGGCCGCCTCGGACATTCAAGCCTATGATGACATATCAGAGGCTGTCGCTGCGAAACGCATCACATACAATGCATCACAGGCGCAGGATTGCCTCACCGACCTTCAAGCCCTGCTCGATACATCCGCCTGCAATATTGGCTCTCAAATCGGCAATGACACGTTCTTCTCACGTCGCAGCTGTGAAACAGTCCTCCAAGGCACCCTGGCAGAGGAAGCCCCCTGCACCATGGATGATGAATGCCAATCTGGATTGGAGTGTGAATCAAGCAATGAGGAAGATATCTGCTATGGTACATGTGTGCCACAACCTTGCAATGACGCATGCAGTAACAACCAATACTGCAAGGAAGGTGAGACTCGCGAGGAAGATGAATGTGTCAAGTTCCTCGCCAAGGGCGAGAGCTGCGTCTTCAGTTCGGAGTGTGGAGCAGGACTCAAATGCGGTGCACAATCCATCTGCGAGGAAGAAGAAGAAGACGCCCCGATCATCCTTCGCGATATGGGTGAAGTCTGTGATCTTGGAGCAACCTCATGGTGCAAACAAGGTCTGACATGCGTTGACTTCAGCTTCGCAACAGAACGTGGCGTGTGTGGCCCACCTCGCAACGAAGGCGAAGAATGCCTGTTCTTTGAATGTCGAATCGATCTGGTATGCACTCAAGGAACCTGCACAAAACCTCTCACCAACGGAGGGTCTTGCGAAGTCGATTCAGACTGCATCTCCCTTAACTGTAATGATGAAGGTATATGCACTGAAGTTGAAGCCTGCATGCTCCCATAAGGACAGAGCAAGAACAGGACAGGGGCGAGGAGTTTGCTAGCAAACTCCTCGCCCCTGTCCTGTTCTTGCTCTGTCTCAAAAAGACTTACACAATCTTCACCACGCACTGGTTCTTCTTGCCTGCGCGCAACACAAGCATGGTCTCACTGGAGAGGTCCTCGCGTGTCACATCGCGCTCCTCCTGACCAAAACGCTTGTTGTTGATGTACACACCATTCTGCTTGAGCAAACGACGTGCAGCGCCCTTGGACTTCTGCATGCCACTTTCCACGAGCAAATCTGCGATCGGCACACCCGATTCAAGACGAGCAGCCTCAAGCTCAAAGCTTGGAGCATCCTTGAAGAGGTCAGCGAGTTCCTTATCTGTAAGGCCGCTAATTTCCTCACCAAAGAGCATCTTGGAGACGCGCACAGCTTTATCAGCTGCTTCCTTGCCATGCACAAGCCATGTGACCTCATGAGCAAACTTTTCTTTGACCTGCTGAGGACGATTCTTGCTCTCAATTTGCGCTGACAACGCATCAACCTCTTCCTCTGGAAGGAGCGTGAAGACACGCATCAGACGTGGGATATCCTCATCATCAAGGTTGTACCAGTACTGGTAGAACTCGTAAGGCGAGGTACGCTCGGCATCAAGCCAGATAGCGCCAGCCTCACTCTTGCCGTATTTTTTGCCCTGACTGTTGGTGAGCAATGGAAGCGTCAAACCAAACGCAGACTTGGACTCGGTCCTACGAATAAGGTCTGTACCTGCGGTGATGTTGCCCCACTGATCAGAGCCACCAATTTGTAGTGCGCAGGATTTTTCCTTGAAGAGGTGAAGGAAGTCATAGCCCTGAATCAGCATGTAGCTGAATTCGGTGTAGCTGATGCCCTGATCACGGTTCTCAAGGCGATCCTTGACGGAGTCACGTGCGAGCATGGTGTTCACTTTGAAGTGCTTACCCACGTCACGCAAGAAGTCGATGAAGCTCCAAGGCTTCATCCAGTCAGCGTTGTTCACAATGGGGGTAGGTTCATGCAACGCATTCTTGACGTCGTCAGAGAGCTGATCGGTGTGCATCTCAAGCGCGCGATCAAGAATGGTACGAAGCTGAACGCGAATACCATCAATGTTCTTCTGAACCTGCTCCTCGGTGATAAGCTCGCGCTCTGCGGACTTGCCTGTGGGATCACCAATCAATCCTGTCGCACCACCTACGAGCGCCATTGGCTTGTGACCGTGTCGACGAAACTGTGCCAGAGCAATAATAGGAAGCAAGCTGCCAGCATGCAGAGAATCTGCTGTTGGATCGAAGCCACAATACAACGATACGGAACCTTCGCTTAACACCTGATCAAGCTCTTCCTGGTGTGTCTGCTGCTTGATCATGTCTCGCCATGTCAATTCCTTCAAGATACCGCTCTTGGGCTCACCATTTTGGCCGCTCATCAAATGCTCCTTTTATAAAATATTTCGACAACTTAAAACAACTCAACAGGAATCATCCTGTCTCTACGTGACTACGTTTTGCTTTAAGTCCATGTAAAAAGTCAAGCATCCATCAAACACCTGACCCCCAAACAATCCCATAGCTCTTGCGAACTATTCCCCAAAAGAAAACGCCCCAAACATCACAATAAATCAATCCACTCCCGTGTTGGTAAAGAACTACATCTGGAGAGTTCTCCCGATGTCATGTATGCTCCCACATGTTTGCGCTCGCCAAAAAGCGCTTTGCAAACCACTTGAGCGTCTTAAATTACTCAAACACTTAAACCTGTCGTATCAGAAATTCCACATACAGGATCACAACAACATGACACGATTGAGATCAACACTTCAAACCTATGCACTGTTCGGACTCCTTGTCGCGGTCACAGCCTCGGGTTGTCAAAACTGTAAACGCAAACCTCCAGCCCCAAAGCTTGAGGATACCAAGGAAATCACAGAACCCGTCGTGGAAGAAACCCAGGCGGATATCACCGAGAAAAGGTTTCAGGCCGTCCTTGATAACTGTGAGCTCACCTCATCAAATCGTATCAAAAACTGCCAGAACGACGAATACAACGAGTTCATTGAGTACGTACGTTCACAGGGCGCGAACATTGTCACGCCTACCACAGAGGCGCTCCTCTCTGGCAAGGTCAAAAAACAGCGCCTCGCTGCACAAATCTTGCGCGACTTCATCCCATCCATCCTCCATACCATGGACCCAAGCCACCTTGCTGAAGGCGATGTGCGTGCCCTTCTTGGAAAACTCCAGGAACAGAACCCCACAACCAGCAATATCGCACTTGATACTGCACGCCCAATCCTTGCGCTGACCTCTGTCATGGGCATGGAGGAAGAGGCTCGCAACACCATCAAACAGTTTGATCCAAGCATCAACAAGGCGACCATGTGGGTCCACCTCCAGGCAATCAAGGGGTATTCGCTCCATGCTCGTCTCGGCGCGTTTGACCTCATCAAGGAGACATTCAAGAGCGATGTCCCCGAGATGCAAGTCGCAGCTGTCGAAGCCATTATTGATATCCCCAACTGGACCAAGGAAGAAAGCCAGAGGTTCTGTGAATGGGGCGGTGAAATCCTTGTTCAAGAAGGCGCAGATAAACTCAAGGGCATCCCTGCTCAACTGATGCTCCGTTGCGACCGCGACCCATGGCAAAAAAAGGTCATGGATGAGGCAGAAAAGCGTGAGAAAAACCTCACCTACGGACGCCCCTTTGCTGACCACTTCCGATTCATTTGCCCCAAGGTCGATGAGTATGATGGACGTACCGATGAGATATGCAAACGTCAGTACGCCCTCCTCCTCCGTGTCAGCCAGAACCCCAAATTCTCGGTCAAGGAACGCAAGTACGCCCTCGCCATGATGGCTGACCGTTGGCCCGACGAGGAAACTGTCAAGGCGCTGGAGAGCCTCTCCCAGGACTCCAACACCGAAATCAGCGACCTTGCCAAAACCATGAAGTCCAAAATGGCCACACGCATCAAGGCGCTCGCTGAGGATAAGGCACGAAAAGAACGTGGTGATTACACACCTCCGCCCCAGGGACCAGGCGAAGGCGGCTAAGCCACTGCAATAATAAACAAATCAGGCAGGCAACACATTTCATGTGTTGCCTGCCTTACATGTATTTTGACACTGATAATGATAACGGATGAATGATGAATACACGCTCTTGTGCTCCCCTGATCCTCCTTTCCTGCCTCACACTACTTGCCTTCTCTTGCGACAAGAAAACCCCCGCCACAGACAAGGCAACCACACCCGCAGCCACCAAAAATAACGGCGCGGACGCAAAAACAACACAAAAGACCAAGACTCAACCCCAATCCCTCGCACAGCTCATTGAGTCCACGGCACAAGAGTGCACGCTTGATCAAAAGTCCAAAGTCAACGCGTGCAAGCCGCTGAGAAGCATCAAAAAAATCCTCGGCAAACAACGCATGAAGGCATTTCCTGAAATCGTAAATGCGCTCACATCAAAGAATGAAAAGACCGAGTATGTCGCAGCATATCTGCTCAAAAACAACGCGCTCTACTTCATGAAAGACGCCGCAAAAAAAGACTACACCATCCGAGCCGAGGACAAGCGCGCTAACCCCATTGATAAAACCACCGCCAAAAAGCTCATTGAGCATGTCCAGGGTTACGATGTCAAAACACAGACAGCGCTCCTTAAACTCACCGCTGAAGCAGCTATGGATGCCGCCACACTCGGTGATATGAACGACGAGGCAAAAGCACTCCTCAAGAAGTTCGATCCTCAAGCATCCGCTGAACAAAAAGAACTACACCGCATGGTTGCCAAGAGATCCATGCTCTATACACGCATGTCGCTCTTTGATGTCGCGCAAAGCTACCACACACACCCAATTAAAGACCTCCAGCCCATCGCCTTTGAAGCACCTCAAATGATGCAGAACTGGAACGCCGAGGAGTCCAACACCATCTGCACATGGGCAAGCTCCATGATGAGCAAAAAGGAGGTTGCATGGAACACTGCACCCGCTCGCCTGCTACTTCGCTGCAATGACGCCAACACCTGGCGAAACGTCCTGCTTGATGAAGCCACACGTCGCTACAACACCAAGGAGCTTGATCGCTCATTTGCAAACGTCCTGTGCCGCATCTGCGCCCCTGCTGTACATCAGGTCTACCCCGCAGGAGGCAAGACTGTGTGCGCCCGTGGAGAAGCCCTGTTCCTCAAGTTTACCGAGGATGCGACCAACAACCTCGACATCAGCACTCGCCAGACCCTGATGAAATGCCTCCCAGAGCAGTGGCAGAGCAAAACGACCATTGAGCATCTGCAACATCTCACCAAGGATCAGAACCCCCAGATCAATACGCTTGCTACCGAGCTGTTTAACAAATATGCCCCCAAGAATATGAAGAAATAAGCGTAAAAAAGAGGGGTGCGGGGCGGCCAAAAATCTTCGATTTTTGGCCGCCCCGCACCCCTCTTTTTTACGGATCTATTATCGGGCGAAATCAATCGCGCGCGTCTCACGAATCACAGTCACCTTGATCTGACCAGGATAAGTCAACTCATCCTCAATCTTGCGTGCAATCTCACGCGATAACACAAATGCCTGATCATCATTCACGCGAGAGTTCTGCACCAGAACGCGAATCTCTCGTCCTGCCTGAATTGCATATGTCTTCTCAACACCTTCAAATTCAAGAGAAATTCTCTCAAGGTCTTCAAGGCGTTTGATGTAGGTCTCAAGAATTTCACGACGAGCACCAGGACGAGCACCACTCAGAGCATCAGCCGCAATCACAAGGTGGGCGATGACAGAGTTTTGAGGCTCCTCATTGTGGTGTGCAGCGATCGCATTTCTCACCACTTCATGCTCACCATATTTACGCGCAAAGCCAGCACCAATCAGCGCGTGACTCCCCTCCTGCTCATGTGTCACGGCCTTACCAATATCGTGGAGCAAACCTGCGCGACGAGCCATCTTGACGTTGACGCCAAGTTCAGCAGCCATCAAACCACAGAGGTAACCCACTTCAATCGAGTGAGACCACATATTTTGCCCATAACTGGTACGGTACTTCAGGCGACCAAGCAGCTTGATAAGTTCAGGATGAAGCCCGTGGATACCAAGCTCAAACGCAGCCTGCTCACCAGCTTCCTTGATCTTCTGAGCAACCTCTTGTGAGGTCTTCTCTGCGACCTCCTCGATACGAGAGGGGTGAATACGCCCATCCGAGATGAGTTTTTCAAGGGTCAGACGTGCGATTTCACGACGTACAGGATCAAAACCACTGACAATCACAGCCTCGGGAGTATCATCAATGATGACATCAATTCCTGTAGCAGCCTCAAGCGCGCGAATGTTACGCCCTTCACGACCAATAATGCGCCCCTTCATCTCATCACCAGGGAGCTGAACCACGCTCACACAGCGCTCCACAGCAAACTCACCCGCGTAACGCTGAACAGCGATGCTGATGACCTTCTTGGCGCGACGGTCAGCTTCATCAATGGCCTGCTCTTCGATGCTTCGCACCTGCTTGGCAGCCTTGATTTTTGCGTCTCCGATAATGCGATCGATCACCTCCTGACGAGCTTCATCACTGGTCAATCGACCAATGCGCTCAAGCTCAGTTGTCACCTCGGTATGGCGAGCTTCAAGATTTGCCAGTGATGTCTCAAGCTCTTGCTGCTCGTCCTTGATCTTCTTGGATTGCTCCTCCAGAGACTTCTCTCTGGAATCAAGCTTATCACCTCGAGAATCAAGCACATTTTCACGCTTTGAGAGGCGTTCCTCGATCTTATCCAGTGCAAGTCGACGCTCACGCAACTCATCTTCGGCTTCCTTTTGTGCCACAAGCGTGAGTTCACGTGTCTTGAGTTCAGCATCCTTGAGCAGTGCATCATGCTCATGACGCGCTTCATCAAGCAGACGTTTTGCGTCTTTTTCAGCGTCTTGCTTGATGCTCTGCTCGATATCGGCCTTGAGGCGCTCGGAGAGATCCTCTCGTACTTCATCGTGAAGCTCTTCGCGCAGCTCTCTCTCCACACGACGCTTGGTCTTCTCTACCGTTTCCTCCCTGAGTTGTTCTAAACGTTCCTCGACACGTGTATGCACTTCGCTATTGGCGAGCGCCTGTGCCTGCTCGATGCGAGACTCGCTGGCATCGATCTTACTTTTCATGATCATATATACAGTCACCGCTCCAAATAGGAATGCAGCGACTGCGGCGAGGATGATCTCCATCCTTGTTCTCCAGGGTCTTGTATGCCTGAAGTTCGACTGTGCTCCAAAGATCGCACCTGTCGCGTTTGCGACAGATCCGTCATCACTGAAAGCTCTAATGTGTCACAGCTATAAAGGTAACCATGGCGATGTTTACATGGACAATACACTTACAGGTGAGCATAAACACACCCCAAAAGGCGTGATAAAACAATCACATATACATATCCCCAGTAATCACGCAACCACAGCAATCATATATACCCCTTTCGTTGTTTTACGATAAAAAACGACACCTTAGAAACCCTTACTCGGCCATAACGCGTGCTACAACCAAGGCTAAAAACACCATTCAAATTCATGACTTATAAGCGTTCCTCACAGTTTAAATTCGAATGTGTTCTGATATATTATTGGAGCTCAAACGAGCTTTAAAGCATAATGTGAAACTTGAGCCAGAGGTCTTACCTCAAGGCTCAAATATATCGTGAAGCGACACAACAGGGTCCTCAATCTATGAGTTCTCCCATTGCATTGCGTTGTCTCTCTAGTTTGTGTGCTTCATTTCCAATAATGTCAAGTCACAGCAACGCAAAATCATCATCTTCATCGCGCAGAAAGACCACGCATCACCCTTGAATTAAACCAGATTACGCCCGTTGGAGAAATCACACCATCCATGCGTATATCGTGCGCTTGCATCGGGAGTCGCTCTGACACCAGAAGCTCATCATCACACACACCAAGAATCACAGGTCGGCGAGGACAGGACATCACCTTGCTTAAAAAAAGATCGTAATACCCCCCACCCATACCCAGACGCCCACCATAACGATCAAACATCAGCCCAGGCACAAGCACCAGACCAAGCTTGCTCAACGGAGCGACCTCACCAAGCGGCTCAAGAATCCCCCATCGCCCCACCTGAAGACCACGCTCAAAGCTGTGTACCCTGACCATGTCCATCTCATGCGCTCGTGACGTCACACGTGGAAGCATCACATGGCCTCTCAGATGATGCAGATAAAACTTGAGCGCTGCCATGCAGGATAACTCTCCACGCACGGCCATGTAACCCGCCACAGCTTTTCCCTGTAACGCTCGTGATGCAAGGAGCGGACGTAACTGCACACAGAGCCGCTCATGACGCCCGATCTGACCAGACTGTCGTGCACACTGCGCCCGAACAGAACGAGCGAGGAGGCGAAGCGCATCCTTACGCTTCGCCTCCTCGCTCGTGTTCTCACAAAAACTCATCAACGTATCAACTCACGACTCGTGAGGACCTACACTCGACTCCTGATCAATCAACGCAATCAAAGCCTCGGTCTTGGCGGCAAAGTCGTGGCGAAGATGCGCCATATCTGCACGCACTTCGAAGAGCTCCTCAATAATGTTCATGCTCGCCAGCATCAGCAACTTCTCAAAGGCTGCCGAGGGCGCTTGCGTCTGCAAGTCCTTGAGCTTCACATCCAAATAGTTTGCAATTTGATGCACATAAACAGGATCGTGATCGGTCCTGATCGCCAGACGCTTTCCGCGAACCTCGACGTTGACCGTATCGGTCCTCGACATGCGTGGCTGCGTTTGACGCGAGGGTGAGGTCGCTGTAGAGACCTGACTCCCTTTTTGAGATGACTTGTAACTCTTATATCCTGTTCCCATTCTCACCTCCATGTGATGTTGGGAGTTATCTCTGATCTATTCTTCAACCGTGAACCTTGCATCTGGTCCACCGCGCGATCGTGGTGTGAAACGCGCCCCGAATTTTTAAATTCGTATAAAAGCACAATCCTTGCGCTCACACATCGATCCACCTCTGTGGTATGCGTGCAATTGAACATAATCGCTCATGATCTTCAGAGCAACACCCGATTTTTGTACATCATCCCAAATCGCCACCACACCCCCTTTGACCCACGATCATGCTCTCCAAATTTCAAGATATACTACGTCAAAACAAAGCACGCATCATCCTGCTCTTTGTCATTATAATACCAATACTTATCACGCTTCAAACGTTCACACCCACGACCGAACAATCGCAGGTCATGGCGAGTAAAGTCCTGGTCCAAAATGAGATAAAAAAATTACCACAGCTCCCAAAAGATAAAACGATCAAGCTCATCTATACTGGACCCGCTCAGGTCAAGGAACTCATCGAACAACGCTACAACACACAGCTCAAAGCCAAGACAAATCAAGACTTTACACTCACGACCACGATACAACAGAAACCGCTCACGTCCACGCTCTCACTGACGCTCTCCCCTCACCCAAACTCCCAGACAAAGCCCACATTCACACACCAAGCGTCACAAACTCACGCACAGTGGACCTCTCTGCTCCCACCTGTTCTCGCGGTCACGTTCGCCATCATCTTCAGAAAACTCATCCTCTCGCTTATCCTCTCCGTATGGCTTGGCGCAGCTCTTCATACGCACTTCAACCCACTCAAAGCCACACACAAGGTCGCTGTCGATTATATCTATCCCACCGTCAGTGACCCCTTTAACCTCTATATCCTCGGCTTCACCGTGAGTCTCGTGGGCATGGTTCATATTATTTTGCGCATGGGTGGCATGGCGGGCATCTTGCTCAAGCTATCCAAAGTCGCACGCTCCCGAAAAGCTGTACAGCTCTCCACTGCGCTCATGGGAGGCGCGCTCTTCTTTGATGACTACGCCAACACAGTTGTCGTGGGCTCAACCATGCAACCTGTATCTGATCAGCATCGCATCAGTCGTGCAAAACTTGCCTATATTGTCGACTCCACAAGCGCTCCCATCGCTGGCCTCGCGCTCATCTCAACCTGGATCGGGTACGAGGTCGGACTCTTTGACGACCTCGCCAATCAACTGGCCATGAACACAAGCGGATACGCCATATTCCTCAATATCTTACCGCTGAGGTTCTACTGCATCTTCACGCTCTTCTTTGTCATCGCCAACATCCTCACGTCACGTGAATTTGGCCCGATGTACGCTGCCGAAACACACGCCATTCAAACAGGCGAACTGCTCCCCGAAAATCCAACTCTTTTGACCAAAAATACAGAGGATCACCTCCCAAAGGAAGGACTCCCTCCTCGCTGGTATAACGCTGTCATCCCCATCTGTACGGTCCTCATCGCCACTCTGATTGGTATGTACTATTCAGGCTGGCGCAGCGCCCATCAGGAACAACTCCCCCATGTGTTATCGCTCGCCACACACACGCATCTACTGCAAGACGCCCTGTCCGATGTGCTCTCAATTCAAACATGGAGGTCTGCGTTCTCCGATGCCGACAACGCCAAGGTCCTCTTTTTCAGCGCGCTCACAGGTAGTGTCATCGCCATGACACTCGCGCTCACACAGCGCCTGCTCTCTCTCAAAGAAACACTTGTGACCTGGCTCAAGGCAATACCATCCATGGCCACAGCAATGACAGTGCTTGTTCTTGCGTGGTCCATTAAATCTGTCTGTCAGGACCTCCACACAGGGCTCTACCTTGTCACACTGCTCGCAGATGTCACATCGCTCATAATGCTCCCTCTGATTACATTCCTGATGGCTGCCATGATGGCCTTCTCTACAGGCACGTCGTGGGGCACCATGGGTATTCTCCTCCCCACGATGATTCCTCTGGCACACTTCATGATTCAGACGGGCTCACATGACATGCAACACCCAGAGGCAGTGCTTATGCTCTGCTTTGCTGCCGTGCTCGATGGTGCCATCTTTGGTGACCATTGCTCCCCCATCTCTGACACCACTGTAATGAGCTCCATTGCAACCAACAGCGACCATGTAGAACATGTCCGCACGCAGGCACCTTACGCCCTTTGCACGATGCTCATCGCCGCCACGCTGGGCTACCTCGGCATCCCTCTTGGCCTCCCCTCTTATCTCGTGCTTCCCATTGGCTTTGCTGTAATCATGATCGTGCTATTCACACTTGGAAAACGTATCGATCATCACTCCAGAGGATAAGCCTCACTCTCTTCGGCTGCCCACTGCCACATCGACCCCGCATAATTCGTGGCATTGCTGTAACCAGCCGACTGTAATATCGCCACGACCCATGCCGAACGAATACCTCCCGTGCAGTACGCGACAATGGGCGCGTCCTTGCCCTTGATACCATGAGACTTGAGCACTTTTTCCAGCGCCTTGCCTGTGAGCACCTTCCCATCCTTATCCATAAGATCCTTGAAATAAAGATGTTTTGCACCAGGCACATGCCCACCACGAGACTCACCATAAGGAGTCTCCCCCTTGAATTCACGTAACTCTCGCGTGTCCAGTACGGTGACATTTTCTTTTTTCAAGGTGCTCTTGAGCATTTTTTTCGATGCCGAAAACTGGCCCACACGCGCAATTTTAAAGTCACCCACTTCCACGCTGGACGCCTTCCCTGATGAAGTCTTCACGCCAAACTTGCTCAGGGCCTTGTACCCACCATCCACAAGCGCCGCGTTCTTGTGTCCAAGACTCCTTAACATCCAGACAATTCGTCCCTCCTCACCCCATCCACCAAGAGGATCGCCAACCACAAGCACAGGCCTGTCATTCCACACACCCACTGCGCGCAAACGATGCTCCAGCACCGCATCATCACGAAGCAGCTCACCGTGGTTCTTCCCCTTGCTCATTGAAAACTCTTGCCAGGTGACACGCTGTGACACATTCACATGACCTGCCTCAAAGCTGGCCTTGCTCCTCGTATCAAGCACAGTCACTTCACCCTGATTGATCAACTCACTGGCTTGCTTTCCACTGACGACCCATGACATCGCCATCGCTTGCAAAGGCAACATCACAACACACATAAACATGGCCACACCACATACTAACTTCATATCACTTAACATCCTGTTCACCT
>CATLTV010000026.1 GCA_950059285.1 uncultured Pseudomonadota bacterium
AGCATGGATTGATATCACCTCAATCGGACTTATGGTACGTCGTTTGGCCCCTCACTAGAAAACTGTCAACACCCTCTAAGGCTTGCTCCCAAATATGATAGTTTCTCTTTAGTTTGTCTAAGAAAACCATCTTGAGAAGCTGTCACGTCTGCAATACGGACCCATGAATACTCTCCATCATCATCAAAATACTTAGGATTTGCAATAGGTCTTGGGGAAGCTCCTCGCTTTACTTGTGAAATCATTTTAATTCTAACAATATCCCAATGCGCGGGGATTTGGCCGATCCAGGGGATGCCCGAGTCTTTCATGGGAGCGTCGGGGTTGAGTCCTTTGGTGACGACGTGGTTGATCAATGCGCTGCGTTTCTCTTCCAACAGCTCGATCATGCGTTGTTTTTTGGCGATGAGCGCGTCGATGGCTTCGGTCTTGCGATCCAGATAACTTGCTATTTTCTTTTGCGTTTCGAGTGGTGGGAGTAACAATGGAATGCTACCAAACTCATAAGAGCCCAAATCCCATTGATTGGTTCTAATTCCCTTTGATGCTCTTGCATATTCTCTGAAGTAAGGCTCACTTCTTAAGATGTGATGTAGAAATGCAGGATATACATCGGAACTTGTAATTTTATAAATATGATAAGCAGGGCTAACAACTCCTCGATATGTTGAAACTCCTAGTGAACCTTGCCATGCTTTCATTTTATTGATAACCAAATCATCAATATTAACCAATTGATAATTACTTAAGTCGGTACTTATTCTGTTATGATTATCATCTCTGCTATCTCTTGGAATAACACCATAATCTCTGTATACAGATAACAGTTGTTCATCAACATATCCTGCTCTGGACTGTCTTTGCAAAACGTATCTTAACGGAGATACATTCCAATCTTTAGGAGCTTCATCTATCCAGCTTTGAATATTAACAAACTTACTTGCCTTGATCATACCAACACCTCCTTCAATAGACCTTGAATCTCGTCTTCAAGGGTGCGGATTTCGGATTCAATCTCGTCGAGAGGGCGAGGGGGTTCGTAGGTGTAGAAGTAGCGTGTGAAGGGGATCTCGTAGCCGACCTTGGTTTTGGATTCATCGACCCAGGCGTCGGGGACGTGGGGCCAGACCTCGGCTTCCATGTAGGCGTGGATGCCGCCCTCGTAGTCGAGTGGGATCTGTTCGGTGTCGCGCAAGTTGGAGTCGGACTCGTAGTCGATGGTGCCATCCTTGTGTTTCTTGGCGACCACGGGCTTGGCGTCGTTGTCAGCCTCGACGATCGCGCCTGATTCGAGGGCCTTTTGTTCCTTGCTCTTGCGCCACTTGTGGCCCGCTGCTTTGTGTGCTTTCTTGACCTTTTTGAGGAACGAGGCGTAGTCCATGTGTGGGCCTGCGCCAAGCTCTTCGGCGACCTCCTTGATGGTATCATAGAGCTCATCAAGTTTGGCCTCGGCGCACTCGTCTTTGAACGAGGCGAGTGTGTCGTCGTCGAGGTCGATCCTGAGTCGGAGGGGGCGCTCCACGGTGACTTTCCAGAAGCCGAGGGCATCGTTTGCAACGATTTTTGAATTATCTGATTCCTCAAATGATTCAAAGGCTTGCATGATCTTGTCGACATCACTGTCGGTCAATTCGCAGTTTTTATTGCCGAGGTTACGACGCATCTTGGTGTACCACTCGCGGGCGTCGATGAGCTGGACCTTGCCTCGGCGGTGGGCGGGTTTGCGGTTGGTGAGCACCCAGATGTAGGTGGAGATGCCCGTGTTGTAGAACATGTTCTCGGGCAAGCCAATGATTGCCTCAAGCCAGTCGTTTTCGATGATCCAGCGTCGGATGTTGGACTCGCCAGAGCCCGCGTCGCCTGTGAACAGCGAGGAGCCGTTGTGGACAGTCGCCACACGCGAGCCAAGCGCGGAGGTGTGGTTCATCTTGGAGAGCATGGTGACGAGGAACAGGAGCTGTCCATCGGAGGAGCGAGGGAGCATCTCGTATTCGGGATCATCGGCGTGTTCAATGATAAAGCGAGGGTCACGGATACCGCTCTTGCCACCGTTGCCGATCTTCTTTTGCTCACTCTTCCAGGACTTGCCATAGGGGGGATTGGCGAGCATAAAGTCAAACTTTTCCGTGGGGAAGTGGTCCTCGGAGAGGGTGGAGCCGTACATGATCTTGGACTCATCCTCGCCTTGGATCAGCAGGTCGGCCTTGCAGATGGCGTAGGTTTCGGCGTTGACCTCCTGGCCATGCACGTAGATGGAGAGCTCCTTGCCCTGTTCATTGCCAAGACGCTTGAGCATGTGCTCTGCCTCGGTGAGCATGCCACCCGTACCACAGGCGCAGTCATAGACGAGGTAGGTGCCATCCTTGATCTTGGGGGAGATGGGCTCGATAATCAGGCGAGACATCAGGTGGATGACTTCCCTGGGCGTGAAGTGCTCGCCGGCTTCCTCGTTGTTATCCTCGTTAAACTTGCGGATGAGCTCTTCAAAGACGTAGCCCATGGAGTGGTTGGAGAGGCCAGGGAGAGTTTCTTGTTTGCTATCACCGAGGACAGGTTCGGGGGAGAGGTTGATGGTGTTTGAGAGATATTTTTCGAGCAAGTCACCGAGCACATCAGCCTGAGATAACTTTTTGATATGACGGCGGAATTCGAACTTTTCGATGATTTCGCGCACGTTAGGAGAGAAGCCATCGAGGTAGTCGATCATGTTGGCTTCATACTGTGAAGGGAGCCCATCTTTAATGGAGCGCAGCGTGAATGGAGAGGTGTTATAGAACTTGTGACCAGAGACTTTGGTGAGGAGGTCTTCCTGGTTTTGAATCCCGATTTTATCGTACTTTTCTTTGGTATCGAGGACTTCTTGTTTTGTGTCTTCGAGCAAGCAATCGAGGCGACGGATGACGGTCATGGGCAAGATGACGTCGCGGTATTTGCCTCGCACGTAGACGTCACGTAAGACGTCATCAGCGATACCCCAGATAAAATTCACGATTGAGCTGTGTTGACCTGCTTCCATATATAAATTCTCACTCCCAGATGGTGGTTTGTTAGTTGCGGTGACTATGCCATGAGGCAGATCGTTCGACAACTACCTTTAGATAGGTTGTGTAGATGGGGGCGGCCATTGCACAGCAATGGCCGCCCCCATCTACACAGCATGGCAACCTAGTCACGATCGATATGATACCCACACTGGTTACACTTCCAGACCTTCTTTTTCATGATCAGGATGTAACCAAGCAGGCCACCGATGAGGGAGGAGATAGCGGTGCAGACGGCGGTGCCGGTGCCCGCGACGAGTGCAGCGCCGCCGACGCTGGGGTCTTCAGCGGTGCCTGTGGCGAGCAGGCTGCTGAGGAAGATGAACCCGGAGAAGAGGATGCCAAGGATGGAGGGGATGGTGAGTAGCCAGCCGATAACTTGAACGACAGGCGACATTTTTGAGACTTTGGCGGGTTTCATCGTTTTCTCGCCGCCGCAAGCCTGGCAATTAAGGCCCTGATTCAGAGTGTGTTGATGTGTCATGATGTGCTCCTTGTTGATAGGTGAGAGAGTGAAGTTCGCGTTCACCTATCAAGAGTCTCTGGAGCACCCTGGGCTGACAGTTTTCACAAAAAACTTCAGCAAATTTTGTTTATTTTAAAATTTTTTTGTTGTATTTCAATTACTTACAATCATTATAATCAGAGGATATAAAATGTGTATTAATCACATTTCTTGGTATCGCCCATAATTTTCCAACCTGCGTCGATGAGTTCTTGGCGAACATCAGTGGATTTGCAATAGGTCAAACCTTCGGCACTGAGCTTGCGAGGCTCCATGGGGAGTTGTTTGGCCCAACCTTGAAGTGTGGCGTCGTAATTTTGGGTGTCCATGCTGGATTTATTGAGCATCTCACTCATTTTTTCGACGCTGGAGACATCCCAAGAATCTAACGGTTGATTGAACACTTTAGCTCTAGCGAACATCCCTGCCATCGTGGTGACGTTTGAGGTATCCCAGGAGCTGAGTGGTTGATTAAACGCCTTGGTTTTAGAAAACATCCAACGCATATCCATCACGTCTGAGGTATTCCAGGAGTTGAGCGGTTGATTGAACGCTTTGGCTCCTAAGAACATGGCATTCATATCCGTGACGTTTGAGGTATCCCATGCATCGAGCGGTTGATTAAACGCATCGGCATGATTGAACATGCCGCTCATACCAGTCACGTTTTTGGTATTCCAGGAGTTGAGTGGTTGATTGAACGTTTTGGCTCCACCGAACATGCCACCCATATCTGTGACGTGTGACACATCCCAATGGTCAAGAGGTTGATTGAACAATAGTGCATAAGCGAACATACCACTCATATCAATCACGTGTGAGAGATCGGGCGCGTCCGTGTCGGGAAACGTGGGTGATATAAAACACCCAGCAAACATGCCTTTCATGGATTTCCACTGAATATCGCCCCATTGTAACACCTTCATCCCACACAGGTTGACCCCTTTATCTCCTCTGGCGAGCATGTGAGGAAACTGACCACGAATACGAATCGTGTAGGTGCCTGGTTCTTTATAGTCGTGTGACACAGGCCCCTGAACGCTGATCTCGTCATAGGTGCCATCGTTGTCCCAATCCACACTATACTTGAATTCGCCTTCTCCCGTGATGATATCCACCGAGGTTCTGTCCTTGCGTTCAATCGAGAAGATAAACGGTTGAGGTTCAGGCTGTTGTGAATCTGCTGTAAGCTCAGTCAAGACCTCAGACGTGGCTTGATTGCGACATGCGATGCTGCCACACATCACAAGACACAATACACCAAGCTTCATCGTTGAGTTCATCTTCATTCTCCATCATGGTAACACATTCCAAGGCTACATTCACCACCGTGAGCTTATACAAGTTTCAGATAAGCAGGACAATGCCATGATACATGGCATTGTCCTGCTTATCTTGTTAAGTGGTTGATTTTATTTATCTTTAAAAAGCAACCTGTCTAAAAATCAAGACAAGACGCTTCAGTCGCACGTTTTGGAGTCACCTTCAATGGTCCAACCTGCGTCAAGGAGTTTCTGGCGAGCTTTGGAGGCCTTGCAGTACGTCAGGCCCTTTGCACCGAACTTGCGAGGTTCCATGGGGTGTTGTTCCGCCCAGCCTTGGAGTGTGGCGTCATAATTGTGGGTGTTCATGTTGCATTCAGTGAACATGTCACTCATATCAGTGACATTTGACGTATTCCAGGAGTTCAGCGGCTGATTGAATGCTTTGGCATGATTGAACATCTCACTCATATCAGTGACATTTGATGTATTCCAGGAGTTGAGCGGTTGATTGAATGCTTTGGTATCAGCGAACATGCCACCCATATCTGTGACATTGGAGGTATCCCAGGAATCAAGCGGTTGATTGAATGCTTTGGTATCAGCGAACATGTCACTCATATCAGTGACTTCTGATGTATTCCAGGCGTTCAGCGGTTGATTGAACGATTCAGTTTTCTTGAACATCCAAATCATATTGGTGACTTTTGATGTATTCCAGGAGTTCAGCGGTTGGTTGAACGCTTCGGCATGATAGAACATGTAACTCATATCTGTGACTTCTGATGTATTCCAGGAATCAAGTGGTTGATTGAATACTTTGGTCTCAGAGAACATTCGAGTCATATCGGTGACTTTTGATGTATTCCAGGAGTTCAGCGGTTGGTTGAACGCTTCGGCAACGCTGAACATGCCTTTCATATTGGTGACGCTGGAGGTATTCCAGGCGTTCAACGGTTGATTGAACGCGCTGGCTCCAGAGAACATCCAATTCATATCGGTGACATTGGAGGTATCCCAGGAATCAAGTGGTTGATTGAACACTTTAGCTCTAGCGAACATGCCACTCATCTCAGTGACATTGGAGGTATCCCATGCATCGAGCGGTTGATTAAACGCTTCGGCATTATAGAACATGCCTTTCATATCGGTGACGCTGGAGGTATTCCAAGCATTCAACGGTTGATTGAATACTTTAGCTCTAGCGAACATTCGAGTCATATCGGTGACGTTTTGTGTATTCCAGGAATCAAGAGGTTGATTGAATGCTTTGGTGCCCACGAACATATTACTCATCGTGGTGACGTTTTTGGTATTCCAAGCGTTGAGAGGTTGATTGAACACATTGGCATAAGAGAACATGCCACTCATATCCGTGACACTGGAGGTATCCCAAGAATCAAGCGGCTGATTGAATGCTCTGGCGCTAAAGAACATACCACTCATATCCGTGACGTGAGAGAGGTCCGGCGCATTCGCGTCAGGGAATGTGGGTGCTGTCTCGCCACAATTTTCAAACATGCCTTTCATGGATTTCCACGGGATATCGCCCCATTGTAACACCTTCATCCCACACAGGTTGCTACTCTCTCCTCTGGCGAGCATGTGAGGAAACTGGCCACGAATGCGGATGGTGTAGGTGCCTGGCTCTTTGTAGTCGTGCGACACAGGACCCTGAACGCTGCTTTCGTCATAGGTGCCATCGTTGTCCCAATCCACACTGTACTTGAATTCGCCTTCTCCCGTAATGATATCCACCGAGGTCCTGTCCTTGAGCTCAATGGAGAAGATAAACGGTTGATATTCAGGCTGTTGTGCGTCCGATGTAAGCTCGGTCAAGACCTCAGGCGTGTCTTGTTTGGCTTGATTGCGACATGCGATGCTGCCACACATCACAAGACACAATACACCAAGCTTCATCGTTGAGTTCATCTCTATTCTCCATTATTTCAACATATTCCAGCACCGCATAAATCGCTGCGAGCTTATACAGGTTGCATATAAATATGACAATGCAATGACGCTGTCATTTTTATGTTTTTAAATGATTGATTTTATTAACTTTTAAAAACATATAAACTATCTAGAAAATCAAGATAAGAAGTTTCAAGCACACTTCTTGGAGTCGCCATAAACAACCCAACCTGCATCAATGAGTTTTTGGCGCGCTTTGGCGGCCTTGCAATAGGTCAAGCCTTCAGCACTAAGCGTGCGAGGCTCCATGGGGAGTTGTTTGGCCCAACCTTGGAGCGTAGCGTCGTAATTTTTGGTGTCTATCCCGCTGGCACCGAATACCCAACCCATATCCGTAACATGTGAGACATTCCAGGAATCAAGAGGATGATTGAATGACTCGGCATAAGCGAACATCCGACTCATATTCGTAACATGTGAGACATTCCAGGAATCAAGCGGTTGATTGAATGCCCTGGCACCATCAAACATCCAGTACATACTCGTAACATGTGAGACATCCCAGGAGTTGAGCGGTTGATTGAACGACTTGGCGTCATGGAACATCCAACTCATATCCGTGACGTTTGAGGTATCCCAGGAATCAAGAGGTTGGTCAAATGCTTTGGTATGAGCAAACATGCCACTCATATCTGTAACTTTTGAGGTATTCCAGGCGTTGAGCGGTTGGTTGAACACGCTGGCGCTATGGAACATCGAACCCATATCGGTGACGTGTGAGACATTCCAGGAATCAAGAGGTTGGTTGAAGTCTTGAGCTCCATTAAACATATCACCCATAGTGATAACGTTTTTGGTATTCCACGAGTTGAGCGGTTGGTTGAACACGCTAGCATCAGAGAACATGCTATTCATATTCGTGACATTTGAAACATCCCAGGAGTTGAGCGGTTGGTTGAACGCGCTGGCTTGATAGAACATGAAGCTCATATCTGTGACGTTTGACACATCCCAATGGTTGAGTGGTTGATTAAACAATCTTACATTATCGAACGTCTTGGGTCGTCTCCAACTCGAAGAATCAAAAGATGGATTGAACGGGAGATGTTCGCTGATAACAGCGAACATGAAGCTCATATCTGTGACGTGAGAGAGGTCAGGAGCATCCGTGTCAGGGAAGATAGGCCCCACCACACCACACCAGGCAAACATACGTTTCATGGATTTCCACTGAATATCGCCCCATTGTAACACCTTCATCCCACACAGGTTACTGTCTCCAATATTTTCATAGTCTCTGGCGAGCATGTGAGGAAACTGGCCACGAATACGGATCGTGTACGTGCCTGGCTCTTTATAGTCGTGTGACACAGGACCCTGGACGCTGCTTTCGTCATAAGTGCCGTCGTTGTCCCAATCCACACTGTAATTAAACTCGCCTTCTCCCGTGATGATATCTACCGAGGTCCTGTCCTTGAGCTCGATCGAGAAGATAAAGGGTCGAGGTTGTGGCTCCAGTTCAGTGGGCCGACTACTCTCCACAGGCACCCTGGGTGATTGTAACGTGGACTGAGATGATTCTGGTGAAGACTGTTCTTGACAAGCCATCACGACACACAAAAAACTAGCCTTCATCTTCAATTTCATCTCCATTTTCCATCATTCATTACAACAAGGCAGCAATAATGCACGAGAGTAGACGAGGTATGTAGATTCAGTATTCAAAGATGCCTGGTATCTGCACCGTTGTTATCCATCACAACACAAGTAAGCTGGCATCTTCTCAAAGGCTAAGATTATGATTTATTTACACTTTTTTGAGTCACCTTCAATGGTCCAACCTGCATCAATAAGCTGTTGACGCGCTTTGGCGGCTTTGCAGTACGTCAGGCCTTTTGCACCGAACTGGCGAGGAGGCATAGGAAGTTGTTTGGCCCAGCCTTGGAGTGTGGCGTCGTAATTTTTGGTGTCCATGCTACAGCCATCTAACATACCTTCCATGTTCGTCACGTTGGTGATGTTCCAAGCATTGAGAGGTTGATTGAATGCGCTGGCTTGATAAAACATATGGCTCATATCCGTGACACTGGAAGTGTTCCAGGCGTTCAAAGGCTGATTGAACGACTTGGCATAATTGAACATGTCACTCATATCCGTCACGTTTTTGGTATCCCAGGAGTTGAGAGGGTGATTGAATGACTTGGCGCTCCAGAACATGCCACTCATATCAGTCACATTTTTGGTATTCCAAGAATCAAGTGGTTGATTGAACGACTTGGCGTGATTGAACATGCCACTCATGTTTTTGACGTTTTCGGTATTCCAGGAATCGAGAGGTTGATTGAACACGCTGGCTTTAAAGAACATCTGATTCATATCAGTCACGTTTTTGGTATCCCAAGAGTCGAGAGGTTGATCGAACGCGCTGGCAGAAGTGAACATGTAACGCATTTGGGTGACGTTTGAGACATTCCAGGAATCCAGAGGTTGATTGAACGACGTGGCATGATTGAACATGCCACTCATGTTTTTGACGTTTTCGGTATTCCAGGAGTTGAGCGGTTGATTAAATGACTTGGCGTAAGAGAACATCCGACTCATATCCGTGACGTTTTCAGTATTCCAATGGTCAAGAGGTTGATTGAACGATGAAGCCAACAAGAACATCTCACTCATATCGGTGACATGAGAGAGGTCAGGAGCCTCCTTGTCAGGGAAGATAGACGCCACCTCATCACATCCCTTGAACATACGTTTCATGGATTTCCACTGGATATCACCCCATTGCACCACCTTCATCCCACACAGGTTACTGTCTCTCTTGCTTTCCTTGGCAAGCATGTGAGGAAACTGGCCACGAATACGAAACGTGTATGTGCCTGGTTTTTTATAATCGAGTCTGATCGAGTTCGTGAGTTTTGTATCATCATAGGTCCCATTGTTGTTCCAATCCACATCGTAATTGAAATCACCTTCTCCTGTGATGATACTGACAAACGTGTTGCCTTTGATGACAGACCTGGCGTCGTCAAGTCTAATAGAAAAGATAAAGGGTCGAGGTTGTGGTTCCAATTCAGTAGGTTGACCACTCTGTCCAGGCAATCTGGATATCTGAGATGATTCTGATGAAGATTGAACCTTACAGGCCGCCATGGCACACACAAGACTACACAAAAAACCAACCTTCATCTTTGCGTTCATATTTATTCTCCGTCATTCATTACAATGAGTTAGCAACTACAGCGGTTAAAATCATGGTGTACGGGCTCTTACTGGTCTGAAGAATGCGAGAGCTTTGTCAGGCAAATCAACAGCAATACAAGGCACATTCTTTGATTTTCCTTCTCGATCCTGGTTTTGAATCTTGTTCTAAAATGCATGGTATCTGCACTGTTGTCACCGGGTACAAGCCAAGAAAGTTGATACCTCTTCGAAAACCAAGCATACAGCGGTGGAAGAACACATCAATGTCACTGCACAAATCAAAGTTATAACCTCCTTAGATTAAACCCATAAATATTTGAAAATAATAATATTTTCATAAAAACAATGAACAGATGGGTCGGTATGTGTGGGCGAAAAATCTTCGATTTTTCGCCCACACATACCGACCCATCTGTTCAGGAGCACCGAATGATAAAAATCAGCGACATTGCAAGCCCTCATCTTTCACAACCCAACCCGAGTCGATGAGTTTCTGACGTTCAGCCGCAGCATTGCAGTAGGTGATGCCCTCTGCTCCAAAATGGCGAGCAGGCATGGTGGGTTGAGATGCCCAGCCGATGAGTGTGTTGTCGTAATTTTTGGTGTCCATTCCACAGTAATCAAGCATGTGTTTCATGGCAGTCACGTTGGACACATCCCACTGATCAAGAGGTTGATTGAATGCACGTACCTCTGTGAACATGCTGTTCATGCTGGTCACACTGGAGGTGTCCCAGGAATTGAGAGGTTGATTGAACGCACCTGCACGGGCAAACATCACGTCCATATGGGTGACGTTTGAAGTGTTCCAGGAGCCCAGAGGTTGATTGAATGCACGTGTCGCTGAAAACATGAAGCTCATATTGGTGACGTGTGAAACATCCCAACTTTCAAGAGGTTGATTAAACGCCATGGTCTCACTGAACATGCCACTCATATCGGTGACCTGACTGACGTTCCACGTATCCAGGGGCTGGTTAAACGCGTATGCGCCTGTGAACATATAGTTCATATCGGTGACCTGACTCACATCCCAGGAACCAAGTGGCTGATTGAAGCGCTCCGCACCATAAAACATCGCTGCCATGGTCGTGACGCGGGAAACGTTCCAGGTTTGTAGTGGCTGATTGAAGTACATGGTTGAGGTGAACATGGCCTGCATGTTTGTGACATGGCTTACATCCCATTGATCAAGTGGCTGATTGAAATCTCGAGCTCCAGCGAACATTTGATCCATGTTTGTAATATGACTTACATTCCAGTGGTTTATGGGCTGATTAAAACTCCATGCGTTGGCGAACATGTAGCTCATATCGGTGACCTGAGAGAGGTCTGGCGAGTCTTTGGTAGAGAATGTAGGCGAAACTTCCCTGCATTTCATGAACATGGAGTTCATCGATTTCCATTGAATATCGCCCCATTGCAATACATTCATCCCACATAGCCCCGAGGGTTGGGCATAGATGTGTGGAAACTCCCCGCGAATACGAATCGTGTAAGTGCCAGGCTCTTTATAGTTGTGTGAGGCTCCACCTGTGAGGTTTGTCTCATCAAAGGTGCCATCGTTATCCCAGTCCACGTCATAGTCATACTTGAACTCGTCTTGAACAGGCACGATCTTGACAAGACTTGAATCAGTCAATGCAATCGAGAAGATAAACGGTTTAGCCGATGTCACATCAGCGTCAGTGCTCGCCTGTGTTGACTCAACTGGAGTGGTATGGCGACACGCAGCACACATGCAAAACAGGGCAACTAAACCAGATATTGACTTCATTCTCATCCTCTCCTCCAACGCTTTTTTTGTTCATATACACGTCAGCCAGTATGAATGAGACACTGCGGCGATAACAGCAGAAACTTGAGGTTAAGAGGGTGTTGACAGTTTCATCGTTTCCTTTCAAAAGTATGGTGAGTTTGAGGTACACAAAAAGAGCGTAGAGCAAGGTTTCAGGCGCTCAAGAGGCTCTTTCTTACGTTGTTTTGCGATTCAAAAACCTCTGGAGTTTCACTGCGCTTCGCTGCGTTCATCTCTGTAGGTTTTTGTTGCAAAACGCTCCGTCAAATTCCTCGTTTCGCCTCTTATACATAAGCTCTGAATTGACTTAAGCTATTCATAGATCAAGCAATTTCGTCTTAATCAAAGGCTACACAAAAAATTTGTCGTCGCTCGCCTTATTGGGAGGTTGTGATGTGCATGACCTGACTTCTGAACGCTGTCAACACCCTCTAAGAGGTGATGAAACGTCAGTCACACTGTTTGGAGTCCTGATAAATATTCCAACCTGCATCAATGAGGTGATGTCGTGCTTCCTCAGCGTGACAGTATGTCATCGCATTGACACCAGGAGTATGTGGGGGCATGGGGAGCTGCGCAGCCCATCCCATCAGTGTTGCGTCATAGTTGCTTGTATCCATACCACAGTCATTGAGCATATCGCCCATCTCCTCCACACCAGAGATCGTCCAACTCCCAAGCGATTGATTAAACGCTGTGGCGTCAGCAAACATGCCATTCATTCGGGTTACATGTGAGACATCCCACCGATCAAGCGGCTGATTAAACGCTTTTGTGTGGTCAAACATATAGCTCATTTCAACCACACGTGAGACATCCCAGGAGTTGAGAGGTTGATTAAATGCATCCGCACCACCAAACATTGAGCTCATCTCTGTCACGTGCGATACGTCCCAGGCATCGAGAGGTTGATTAAACGCTTCTGCGTCAAAAAACATCGAGCTCATATCCGTGACATGTCCCACGTTCCATGATGCAAGCGGCTGATTAAACGTCTCTGCACCAGAGAACATCCCATACATGGTCGTGACCTGGCTCACATCCCATTGATCAAGCGGCTGATTGAACGCTTCTGCATCATAAAATACCTGAACCATTTCATGGACATGTGACACATCCCAGTGGTTCAAGGGCTCATTCAATGTCTTCGCGTTGGCAAACATCCAGCTCATATCGGTGACCTGAGAAAGATCTGGCGCATCTGACCTGGGGAATGTGGGCGAAACAGTACGACAATCCGCAAACATACGTGTCATCGATTTCCATTGAATATCGCCCCATTGTAACACCTTCATCCCACACAGGTTTGAACCGCCATCATCCTGTCTTGCGAGCATGTGAGGAAACTGGCCACGAATGCGGATTGTGTAGGTGCCAGGCTCTTTGTAGTCGTGTGAGACTGAGTCTGTAAGGTTTGTCTCATCAAAGATGCCATCGTTGTCCCAATCCACCCCATAATTAAACTCACCTTCACCTGTGTGAATCGCTACCGAGGTTGTGTCTCTGAGGTCGATCGCGAAGATGAACGGCGCATATGCCTTCTGCTCTCCATCGGAGGCAAGCTCTACCAGTTCATCTGATGGGGCAGGTTGATGACGACATGCAACGTGCATGCTGAGCATGGCGCTCATCATGATAATACCTTTGATGCTCATGAGTTCTCCTGTTCATGGGTCCAATCATGCGTCATGCTATACATATCAACCCGATGACATTCAACCCACAAACCTTAATATTTTTTGTAGACTTTTTGATATAAAATATTGAAAAACAAAGGCATTTTATGAACAAATCATATACTTGCACCTCTACAAAAACAACAGAAACTCAATGATGTGGGGGTCAACATCATCATGGTGTTGTTGGAAGTCATCAATACACTCACGCAGGAACATACGAGTGCGCTTGTGCTGTGTATGCACGCGATTTTTAAACTTCTGGATAGTATCGGGTGAAGAGAAGTTCTGAGCCGTACACTGCTGTTCAAACCAGTCCTCAAAATCGCTGTGTACAGCGAGCATAATGAGACGCTCAATGCATGAAGAGAGGTTATCGCGCTGATCACGGCGAGAGGCGTACTTCTGGACAATCATGTCAGCAAACATTTTTGATTTACCGATAAGATTCAACGCTGTGGAGTACTCAAGCTCACGATCAATTTTTCTATCACCATTAAACATTTCTGTACAAATTACAGCATCATTTTCAATATTATTTCGATAAAATCGTTGAGAATAACGTCGTAAAGAGCCCTTGCTTCTGCGCAGGGATGTCTTGAGGAAGGCGATGGCCTGAGTCAAGGTCAGGCCATTTGAATGGCATGTAATGGAGGGCGGATTGGTGAGCCAGAGCACAGCAAGTCGCTGTAGGGCCTCATCATAAAAGGTGTGTTGCTGTACAATGAGTGTATAGGCTTGCTCAAGGAGCACACATACAGCCTGCTGACGCTCCTGTATGTCGATATGCTCGTTGTGGTCGGAAAGAGTGTGGATAGCCTGAACAAGTGGGTGTGTTGTGGTTTGCATGGTGTTATCTCCTTGTGTCCAAATGCATGTGCGAGCATGTGTCGCGGTGTAAGGAGATTGTGCAGACCAGGGCGGAAAGGTTTTTTCCACCCCCTCAAGTTTTTCAATTTTTTGTTTTTTTCATTATTTTTTATTGTGCTCAATGTGGAAAAAACCACGCCGCGCATCACACTCAACACAAACCTATTAATTCAATATCATTATTATAATTCAAATACTTAAGTTAATAATTTTGCATCAATACAGCATACATAAAAGAGCCTGACCGTGATGGTCAGGCTCTTTGCGAATCACATGTAGTTGTTTAGTGATCCTCTTCGCAGCGCTCGCTCATGTCATAGCCACGCGACTCGGAGAGGGCCAGCAAATATGCAATCACTTCATTGGCTTGCTCATCAGTCAATGGGATTGGAGGCATATCGTCATCACCCTCCTGAATCACTTCTCTGAGCTCGGTGTCGCTCTCTTCTGCAACCTCTTCCAGAAGATCAGGCCCAAGTCCTGTACCGAGCGCATCAGCACCATGACAACTTGCACAGTATGTCCCATAAAGCTGCTTGCCCTGTGTATCTGCTGTTGGATCTTCCACAGGAAGAATCACACATTCATCCTGTTCCTCTTCCTCTTCCTCTTCCTCCTCCTCCTCTTCTTCCTCTTCTTCCTCTTCTTCGTGTTCTTCTTCCATATCAGGAGTCATCACACCCATATCAACATCAGGAACAGACGTGTTCATATCCACAGGCAGTGTTGTCCCCATATCGTCCTCTGTGGGACAGATACAAGCGCTCCAGCGCTCACCACCATCAATACACTCCTGCACACCTTCGCCACCTCCAACACAAGGACACTCCACCACGCGACCTTCTGCACACACGGACTGCGTACTACTCATATCAACCGTGGCTGCATTGTGTTCAGATGTGGTGTTGGATGCATCCTCATCGCCACCACACGCCGTCGCCAGAAGTAGCAACATCATACCTGTGACAAGCTGTTTCAATCGCCTTTCATTACACACTAACATGAATTTTACCTTTTTAAATTCAATAGTTTAAGTCAAGCAAACCCAAAAATTCTAACGCGTGAGGAAGAAGGATGAGGGAGAAGACACGCATGTCTTCTCCCTCATCCTTCTTCCTCACGCCCTAGATACTCATCAAGAAATCAATCAGTTGAGCTCTCTCATCCTCCGACAGCTCGCGATAACCCTGTTGGGCCTCGCTCGCCTCACCTCCATGCCAGAGGATTGCCTCATTGACCGTACGTGCTCGCCCATCATGCAAAAACCTTGCATCAGGCTGACTTGCAATAAACCTCAATGACCATAACGGCGGTGTCCTCCACTCCGAAGGACCCGCGTCACCTTCCTGAATGTCTGCAAGGTTTTCCCCCATGTCGTGTAACAAGAGGTCTGTATATGGCCAGATGGTCTGGTGATTAAGCCATGCCTGCGTGTGCTCCGAACCCGTTGTCACGGATGGACGATGACAACCTGCACAACCCACCTGATGAAACAACGCTCGTCCTCCATTCAAGCGCTCCTCATCAAACACCTCTCGGTCGGGCACACCCAACGCGAGCAAGAAATAGGACATCGATTCCAGTGAATCGTGGCTTACTTCAGGTGAGCCGCCTGAAGGTGCATCAAGACATGCTGTCTGACTTGCACGACAGTTTGGCTCTGGAAAAACAGGCGATGTCAGCCCCATATCCTCGGAGAGCGCACCTGCGGTTTGCTGTTTGAGCGTGGTATGAATCGCTTTCCAACCAAACCTGCCAAGCTTCATGCTCTGGCTCTCCACATCCCAGACCTGATGAGCACGGCCTGAAATACCATCGCCATCAAGGTCCTCGGGGTCTTCCCATGCACGAATTGTATCCTCATCAATCGCGTCAAGCAGGCCCATTCCCACCAGGGATGGTGAACGCCGTGGGCCAAGGACTGTCCCTTCAAGGGGCTCCCCATAAGATACATTTTCAAGTTTAAAATCAATATGTTGCAAACCCGAATCAGAATCCTCTGAAGCGCTCCATCGCACCACTCCCTCGGAGGGCACACCTGCAAAAGAGAGGTTCTGAAGCTGTGCACCATACGTAGGTTCCGTGCTCCAGGTATCACCTGAGTCTTTGACGCCAAGGCGAAACAAGATCCCCACGCCCACACCACCACCTGCGGTCAGCGTGGGCGCCTGCCCAGAGGATGGATGACATGAGAGACAGCTTTGCGCCACAAACAAGGGCCCAAGACCATCCAACAACTCACGGTTTCCTGGCGCAGCGGTCCAATCAGCCACAAACAGCTCTCGCCCGAGCGATGCTCGGCGCAGCTCCGAGAGTGGGAGATTGGGCGCAAACTGAAGAAATGGCGTGGCAGGATCGTGACTGATCGTGGCCTCACCACCAGGAGGCGTCAGCTCAGGGAGCATCATCTCGGAAAGATCCTGCTCCATATCCATATCTTCAGGTGGAAACATATCCACGAGGACATCAGCGTCCGCCAAGAACGTATCCATATCACTCATGTCCGAGGATACAAGATCGTATTCGCTGATGTCCTCATGGGATGCGTCCGCCACATCAATGATGTCAGCATCCTGTCCAGGAGATGCTTCATCATTGCAGGCGAGACATAACAAAATCCAGAGGATACTCAACCACTTGGATGAGTTATTGATCGGCATAAGGCAAGTCCACAAGCAGAGGTACGCGGTAAGCCCAGCGGTCGATTGTCTCGGAGCCGCCGCCAAGAGATCCTTCAAAACTCCAGCCCCAGGCATACGCCTCACCTGATGCTGTCTGAGCCACACTATGCAGGGCACCAATGCCCACGCTGCGCACATCGCTCAGACCAATCACGGGCTCCATTGGGTGTGAGAGATTCTCTTCGCTGGAGACACCAAGCGTACCGTTGAGGTTCTGACCCCATCCATAGAGGAGATCCTGTGTGGTCACGATAAAGCTCTGGTTTGCCTGTGCATAAATGCTTTTGAGGCCACCCTGAGCGTAAATTTGTGTGGCCACCATCACGGGGTCGCCAAGCATTTCTGGACCAACCTGAGTGCTTGCGTTGAGGCCCCAGGCCCAGAGAGAGCCATCTTTTGCAAGCGCGAGCACATGGTCACGACCTGTGGCAAGCATGGCAATTTCGGGGAGTCCAGCAACCACAGCAGGTGTGGGGTGTGATTCAGTGTCTTCCGTACCCACGGCAAGGTTTGCGTAACGATTGCGACCCCAGGCCCAGACCTGGCCTGACGCATCAAGCGCGTAGGATGATTTTGAACCTGCCGCAACCTGTATAATATCTGTCAGCTCTGTGACCTGAGTAAAGACATCGCTGTCTACACCATCTCCATAACCAAGCTGACCGCTGCTATTCTGACCACAGGTCCAGACAGAACCATCGGCGCGCAACACCATGGAGTGATCGTAGCCACGTGCGATTGCAACAGCGTTATCAATGCCAGGCACGCGTGTGGGAGCCAGACGATCCTCATCATCAAACTCCACTGTGGATGCATCACCAAGGCAAAGCTGGCCATCACCATTATCACCCCAGGAGTAGACAGAACCGTCTGTACCAAGCACAAAGGATGTGTTTTGTGAGAAGATGATGGATGCGACATCTACCGAAGCATCGGGCAAGGGGAGGAGCACGGGGCTGCTGGCGTGTAATTCGTCACCAAGACTTGAGGTGTAACCAAGACCAAGCTGTCCCTTGTTATTGCGTCCAAATACATAGAGGTCTTGATCAAAGAGCACCGCCGAGTGTGAACCACCCGCAGCAGAGCGTGAACCATAGTTCAGCTCCATATTTTCCTCTGTGATGTTACCACCCTTGTCATAAGCAACGACCGTGAACGTGTTCAAACCAGGTGCTAAATCACTGAGAGTAAATGTAAATTTATTCTCATCATCAAGTGAAAGCTCTGATGTGGTGTCACCCTGAACAAGCTCCACACGGTCAAGCTCGGACTCTTCCTCGACAACACCCTGTACCGTGATGGTGCGCACGAGCACATCCTGACCAAAAGAGTGTGTATCAAAGGTCACAACAGGAGCGACATCATCCACGAGACGCTCAATGGTGATATTGACAGATTCAGAGGTAAGCTCACCAAGACGTGCAAGGAGGGTCAGATCATTGACACCTGCTGCGAGGTCAAGGGTGATGTCTGCTGTCCAGGATGTGTCGTCCTGTGCCCAGTCTGTGACGGAGGCGACCTCATCATTCACAAGGATATCAGGCTGTGCATCTGCGGTGACCTGAAGGCTTACAGTAAGTTGTGCATCCCATGTTTGTGCGGGGATAGCATCCAAGGTGAGCGTGAGTACGGGTGCCGTTGCTGGAGTCGTGGCCACGAGGGTCACAGACTGTGAAACTTCCTCGTTGGTGGATGACGTTGCAATGACTTCAATCAGGTTATCGCCTTCCACGAGCGTGACCGAGAACGTGGTGGAGTTACCAGTGGTAATAGCTTCTTCCGAGGAGTGAACTTCCTGACCATTGAGCGTCACAATGAAGCTTGAAAGCTCTCCCGTGAGGACATCCACCTCAACATCCACGGTATTTCCAGTGGCATAATCCGAACCAGAATGATTCAGCGCAAAGGTGAGCTCTTCCTGTACGGTTTCACCCCTCATATCATCCTCGCCCATGTCCTCCAGACAGTTCGCACCCTCACATTCGGTGTCGTGGTTATCATGGTTGTCGTGGTTTGACTGTGTGGTGTCTTCATTGTTGGAAGATGGTCCACACGCGGTGGTCAGGAAGGCACATGTACAGGCGATAAGTAACAGGGATGTATGATGGAAACGCATAATTGAGAGCCTCAAAAACATAAGGATGTGTTCACAAAGTTAAATATTGAAATTGATAATTGTTATCAATTTCAATTCTGGCTTGTATGTGACTCGATTATTGCTGTCAACAGAGATCCTGATTCTTTTTTACGAAAAACTGTCAGTGACGTGAGGCTTGAGGGCTCTACAGCTCTGAGAGGATGAAAAGCGCTCTTGTGCTGAATAAAACTCTCTAATATGAATACACGAGAAAATATTCTCAAACAGAGGGAAAATGGATGCCATCATCAGATAATAAATCGATCAATTATGCGCGTATTATGCATCGACTGCTGATCAATCCACGTGGGTGGAACTTGAACGACATGTGCAAGGAATTTGGGATCACAAAGCGCACGTGGCGTAATTACAAGAATGAGCTTGAGCATCTCCCGGAGCTGTTGGACAGACAGGGTGAATCCATGCTGGAATATGCTGGCTCGGGCTCGAACAGAGTGATACGACTTCGCGCAGACATGCCCTCAAGTGGTTCAAGCCATTCTGGATTTCGCTCAAGACTTGTCGCGATGCACTTCGCACGCAAGATGTTTACACACCTCAAGGATACCCCTGTTGGCGAGGAGATCGAGCTACTTCTCAATCGCTTTGAAGAAACCTTTCGTGATGTCCATGTCGTGCGCAGAGCCCTCAAGGGAGCTGACCGTAAACTGCATGTAATTGATGGCGCGAGCAAGGATTACAGCCAGCACGGCGAGGTCATTGCAAAGCTGGTGGATGCCACTCTGCGAGAGCGTGTGATTCGTGGTGAGTACAAGGCATCCTGGTCGCGCGATGGCGAGCACAGAATAAGCGAGCTTGAACCTCTGTCCCTTGTGAGCTCCTCGGGTGCACTTTATCTCCTGGCTCGTACACGCAAGTATATTGGCCTTGAGGAAGACAATAACGCCAGCGGCAAACCTCACGACAAAGAGGTTATCCTGACCTTTGCAGTGGATCGATTTTTGAGTGTGGAGGTGCTTGATGAGAGCTTTGAATATCCATCATCCGAAGCATTTGACCCTGAAGACTTCTTTGAAGGTGAGTTTGGTTTATATCAACGTCATGACAGCGAGCCAATTCGTGTAGAGGTGGTGTTTTCAAAGGTGGCGTGGTTACAACAATATTTGCAAGAACGCACATGGCATAAAACACAACGATTTGAAGATCTTGATGATGGTCGACTGAAGATGACCTTCACCGTGGGCGACATGGGAAGCGTATGGCCCTGGATTCGCAGCTTTGGCAGTGACATTGAAGTGCTTAAACCCGAAGGCCCAATTCCCATGAACAGTCATGAGCAACGCGAATGGCGCCACCGCTCACGAAGCAATACTTTTTATTAATATTTTTGTATATTTAGACTTCCAAAACTTGCCACAGCTCTTCGGGCGCATGTTGATCCGTTTTGAACTCACCTGCGAGCCCAGGTGGAGCAGGGCGGTTATCGAAGTTATTAACTACAGTGTATCATAAAGTTGGAGATCGTGGCGAGCACTACATGGTTCAGCGAGTTGTTAGCTTGCTGTTTTATGGGTTAGCCAGTTCAAGCAGATGAGGTCTCAGTCGGTGTGAAGTTCCAATGCAGTGGGAGGTCTTGAGAGCATACAGCACACTCAAACCATTGCTCTTTGATAAGGTTGCGCTGCCCGCAATGCGTGCATAGTCGAAACATGAATGAGCGTGTGAATCGCCCAGGATGGGGGATCCTGGCTTTTTCGAGGGCTACCTGCACCTCAAGCCAGCAGTCAGGCTCAGGACAGAAGCCTGTAGACTGGTTAGAGATGTCAATGAGTTGGATTTGCGAGGTCAGCTCGAACGTTGCCTCTCCAGCAGCTAAAACAGGTCCTCCAGCAGCACAAGCAACGTGTTCACTGTGTCTATCTGCTATTAAAAATTGATGGCTTGGGGTGACAGTAAAAGTTACCGTGATACAGTTGTCTATGTCTGGATGAATTTGATGGGCCTGCATCCAGGCACGGATATCCTGGGTCGAGCGCAATATCGTACCCATAGGTTGATTTTGGACATCTTTGAGGATCTGGAGCGGGCCTACGTAATGGTATAAACGACTCATTTTTTCTTTCTGTGTTATTTGGAATACGATGGGTTAGATATGTACACAAAAGCGTTTCTAGAGCGTGATGAAGAAAGAAATGGAAGAAGAAAAGCGAAGGAGAAGGCGCGGAGTTCGAGGAACAAAAACCAAGAATAGTAGCTATGTTACATTCTGATTTTGTGACACTGAAATCCTCGCTTTCCACGAGCTTTTCCTTCCAAATTCTTCTTTATTACGCTCTAAACCGCGTAAAACGATGATTCCCTATATCTTCAATTGGATACGATGATGCGTTTTTCAACGATATAAATACGAGTTTGCACGATCGACTCAGGATACCTTCCCACTTTGATTAAGAGAGTCAACTTGAGAGCATCAAGTGCATACAGGTTGAGCTCTCATAGATAAAAAATTCTTATGACCTGCTACTTCCATAGGAGCAGAAAGCAAGCTAACCGTTATTACACTGACCCAAGCCAGAGACGTAAGAAGACGAACGGCTAGGGACTATACACAAAGTTCAAGAATGCTATTTGAGATGGAAGATGTTGAATGGTTTCGAGAAGTTGAGCTACATACCAATTAATATCTGTAAAGCCTTGCTCTGTTTTGCGTCTATTTATTGTGGCTAATATGCTGAATTCTAATTTGTTTTTGATTAAAAGAATAACGCCATGGTTGCTTTGTTGCCAATAAAGTTCCAAACCAATGAGCTCATGTGCCTGCTCTTTATTGTGAATCAGTTCAGAGAGTTCGTTTGAACTGAGTGGTGAGGAGCACCAATCAAAGCAGTCTTCATCTCCTAAAGGAAGGTAATTGGTTTGTCCTTCAAGGTAGGGAGAATGTAACGACCATCCTGCATCCAAAAAAGCTTGTACGAGTTCATTTGTATTTGAATGAGTACCTGATAACACAATGTCAAAACTGGCATGTACGGACATATAAACTCCATATCAGGCTTGAGTAGATAAGGGCCTCGCCCAGATGTATCCAACGATGGATGCTAACTTACTAGTTGAAGTGAATGGGGTTTGTTTGTTGATAGAATTACTTGTAAGAGTTGAAATTTTAAAGATACTAATAAGGTGTAAGATGCTTGGAGTGAATAAGCAAACCTTGTATTTGAATGTTACATGGATGAGTCTGTTTGGTCATCAAAACAACAAGCAAAATTCTTCGTGGTTGAGTGTTTGAATGGGAGATTGCATTTGGGTTTGAAGCACTGAAAACCGTGCGTAGTCAGTGTAACCGTATTGAGCTTGTAGGCAAGAAGTAGACGAGGACGAAGCGTGGGTAAACTGTACAGGTTTGCGCGCTTCATTTATCGTCTTTTGGATAAGAGAGGGGGTGGCCACCCCCTCTCTTTCGAGCACGGTGAACCTGATACTGAGCCATGCCACACGAGCATGAAGGTGAGATGAGGTCCCGTGCTCTTTTGATTCGAGATGCTAAGCCCGAACCCTATCTGAGGCACAGTTTAACCTCTGGAGCCTGTCTAAACAAGCTGTGGTGTCGCATCTCCTTTGTTCTGGAGCTTTTTCATGGCCTTTTTTGTTGGAATCGACGTCTCTAAACTTACTCTCGAAGCGTGCAAACTCTGTGATGGCAAGCCCTTGCACCGCAAGTTTCCTCATTCTCCTTCTGGATTCCGGGCGCTTTTGTCCTGGATCGCCAGGGATGCTGCTTCGCACACTGTGATGCTTGCCATGGAAGCCACGGGGTCCTACCATCTTCCTCTTACACACTTTGCTCATGCCCATGACCTTCGTGTGTTTGTCCTCAATCCCACGCGGCTCAAGCACTATGCGCACAGTCAACCTCGACGCGCCAAGACTGATCGTGAAGATGCACGGCTAAGAGGGGCAAAAATTTACTAGAGTGAATGAGAGTAAAGCCCATGCATCAGACACACAAAACAGGAGCTGACCACGAGAGTTTCATATCAAGTTCACGGGCTCTATTTACTTACACTGAGTCTTTGTATGGCCTGTGGTCAAGATGTTGCCTCCTCTTCATCGTCTGAATATCAAGATATGATGATCGACGGTTTTGTGTCTGATTTCAACAGGGTGGATGCAGGTGCTGAGCGTGACCAAAACCACGATGACAAAGATGCAACCTCAACATTTGATATGTCACACGACCTACGTGTGTATCATCCAAAAGACAGCTCGGATGATCTTGAGGATCTGAGTGACATGTCTTCTGATGCGGATGCTGATGAGGGATATCGTCCAGGATATGAGCCTTGTGAATGTGACTTTGACAACGCGCAATGTTCGTCCAACACATGTTATTTAAAAGAGTCTACATGTCAGGAAGCTACAGATTGCCCTGAAGGGTTTCTCTGCACATTTACCAATATTTGCGTATGTGACTTTCAAAACCTGGATTGCCGCCCCAACTGTACAGTTGTAGAAGATTGTCCTGGTGATCAAGACAAGCAAATTTGCGACCCCTCTGGGCATTGCGCACCTCGCCCTACATGTGATGCGGATTCACACTGTCCTTCTGGGCAGTGGTGTTTTGATCACTATTGTGAACCTGCTGGCTCGACTCCCGACCGACAATACTGCGACACACATCATGAATGTCAATCGGGTTTTTGCTACTTCCTTGAAGGTGTTCAACAATGCGTTCCACGATGTTTATCCGATGCTGACTGTATGTCAGGTGAATCGTGTGAAGTAACGCGTTTCAACGTATGTATTGATCATGACTTTGGTGAATGCACAGTCTCATGTCCTGATCATTATGATTGCCATGGCAACCAATGCGTTCCCCCACGATGTTTGAGAGAAGAAGACTGCCAATTAGGGAGTTGTTATCTTGAGCCCAGGAGTGGGAATGGCGAGTGTATTGAGGATGGGAATCCAGGATGTAAGCGACAGGAGTTTCGTAGTTCCTTGGACCAAAACAATCCACGCTGCTACATCTACAAACAATGTAATAATGACAGTGATTGTCCATCACCCTACACATGTCAAGACAATGGATGGCCTGGTATTGGCTTTAAAATGCTTTGTGGACGTACACCTTAACACTATCACCTTTGATATAATTTCCGCTCGCTTCTGCTTCCTCGCACAATAAGCCACCTAACCATTTTAAGCTATGCTGCGAGCCGGTGCAAAGCATACGTCTATACGATGTAAGCACTTTATCCTTGTGTAAGATCAACGGCGAGACATGCGGCGAGACTATATCAGCGAGTTGTTGGGCCGCCGCGACAGGAGGCCATTGACCCTCATTCTGGTTTACAACGCTTCACTCGCTTTCTTCGGTTGCATTGGCTGGTTGTACATCTTCTTCCTCCTCTTCGATAGGCGGCGAGCCGTACATCAAATTAGTCGCAAGCTCTGCTATATCCTTAGCTGTTGTCCGTTTTTCCTCAATGGTAGTGGGTCTTCCATGAACAGGTTTAGTCTTTGTGTTCTCTGGTTGTGCCTTTGGCATCTTTTTTAATGCCTCAATGTCTTCTGGAGATGGTGACATGGATGGTACTTTGCTGGCTCCTTGCTTTTTTTGAGTGTTCACTGTGGGTTCTACAGCAGAGGGCTTGGGTGTATGCGAGGAGCTTGAGTCACATGCAAACAAGGTCATGCTTACACCGAGTGTGGTGAGCAGAACTGCTGATTTCCCGCGTATCGTGTGGTGTGACGTGGAGGATTTACTCTGAGCGCTTTTGAGTATGGAAGAAGCAAACGTCTGATTACAGAAAGGGCAAACGCTTTCGGCGAGGGAGTGTGCTTTGACGGAGAAATGAGTCCTACACGATGGACACAGCACAAGTCCAGAACGCGAGATGTGAGGTGTTTTGCTTTGCTTCTGTTTCATTGTTCTGTCCTCCCATTATAGTAGCTCGGAGTGTAGTGTTCACAGCAACTTTTATGATGCTGAATTACAAAATGTTAACGTTCCTTCATCAGACACATTTTAACGATAAATCATGGATTTGTCGAATCAAGCGGCCTAACACCTGTCTTATCATCGACTCCACCATCCCTGACCCGCATGGTTGCTTGCTTGTTCTTCTCGTACTCATCGTAATTCATATGCTCCGCATGGGTCTGAAAGTAACCCATCATACTCTTGACTCCTTCGGCCAGTGTCATGTAGTGCTCACAAAATCCTGAAATATCTACTTTTTCCATTGAGAATGAAGCGCACTTGAGTGCGCCTGCGTCTTTGTGCTTATTCAGAACCTACTGTACAGCACTCATGTCTACTGATAAAAATATCGGGCTTGAGTACCTTATTGTTTGAATGGTGATTGGAACACACATTCAAAGCTTGTTTATCGCCTTGAAGGATGGCGCAGTCTGATTTTATCACTGCACATTGTTCACAGTTGAGGATTATATTCATGACAAAAAATATCATCAAAAATACTTTTATTACAATATCTTGTGCTTCTCTTCTAAGCGCATGTGCGACATCATCAACAGCTGATAAAACTCAGGATGTGCAGTCTGACGAGACGCAAGAAGTCGCTCAGAAAGTCAGCGTTGCTCCTGCCGTGGGGTTGAATGACGCAGATAACAATCCTGATGTTGTTACTCTTGCCAAAACCGTGCTGGAGGAATGCACCTGGCAAGGAGGAGAGCCTCAGTCATCGTGTCAGGTCTACAAGACATACAAGAAATCTTCGCTTATCAAAGACGCAGAGTCACTGCCCACGCTCATGAATTTTGTGGAAGACTCTGATCCCAAGGTACGTTTTTTGGGAGCCAAACCGATTGTCAATCACACGCGAAGTTTCAAAAGAGATCGCGATGTCGCCATGCGCGTTCTTGGTTTTGCCAACGAGGAGACCGATCCTGCTGTGGGCCTTGCGCTTGGAATGGCGCTTGGCAAGGTCGTGACATCAAAGACAGACCTCTCCAACGAGCTTGTGACGCTCTTTTCGACACACGAGTTAAGTGAAGTCAGGCAGGGGGTGCTCACGTATTTTATCGTGATGAATCCAGAGGATGAGCATTATGCACCCGTGATCAAAGCTGCGCGCGAAGATGCCAATAAAGATGTGCGTTTAACTGCTGCCATGAGTCTTTCGCAAAATCAAAACGCAGCGCATGTACCTGCGTTGTGTTCACTGTGGTTGGAGAAAGCCGCCGACACCAATGAAGAGCTGGAATATCAGTATCAGGCGATGATCATGCTCGGGGCACACATGACCGCAGGAGGTTGCTCCGAGCAATGGCCAGCGCTCGTCGAGTTGATTGAGGCACATGCTGCAAAAGGACAGCTTGATAGCTCGTTAATTACGCGTTCCATGGATGAACTGAATGAGCAAGCAGCGCTCTCTGAAGAGATGCGTACACGATTGATGACTGCGGCCAGGAGCGTTGTCACAGATACATCCAATGCAGGCGGCGTGCGCATGTCCACGCTTCGTTTCATTGGCGAGCAAGACCAGGATGCTGTGACCTTCGCTGAACAGTTCACGGATGACTCCGAGAGTGCTGTCAAGCGTACAGCTCAGGATATTGTTGATGGTAAAATCAAGCCAAAATCCTGATGTCCAAACCATAAACTAGAGCGTAGATCAGGCGAGCGCTGCTTTGGCAGCGCTCGCCTGATCTACGCTCTAGTTTATGACGTGAACAATCATGGGTTCAGAGCGGATACTATCGTGTGCATTGAAGACCTCAACCTCAATGGTATGCATACCAGGAGTGAGTGGGTTGAGATCCAGGACACGATCGGTCACGTAGCGAATGTACTGGAGGTTGCCATCGACATAGACATTGGCGAGGGCAAAGTAACTCTCTGAAGATTCAATGAATTCCAGGTTAATCAAGTGATGTTTATTGGCAGCAAGCATGACGGGCAAGACCACATTCAAGTCGCTTAATGTAGGTGCGTTGTATTCTGGAGTCGTCTGCCCACAACCCCAGACGCCTGTACCTTGAGAGAAGCCCACAATGATTTTGGTGTTGTCAGGTGAAAACGCCATCGACACGGGGACATTGGAGCGTCCTTCAGGAAAATATCTGCTCACTTCGGCATCAATCTCGGGTGGACTGATGATTTTGATATCATGAGGAGATGACATTGACAGAATTTCCACCTCACCCGCAGGGTTGACACTGGCGAACAGGTCGCCATCATCGGACCACTCCAGAGGACTTGCGTAAATAGGTGGCAAGTAAGTCTCCCAGTTTGAGGTAAACGCGCCTCGCTGCGAGGTGTGTGTAATTGCGTTTGTCGCGTGATTGATGGTGTGGTGTGCGCCCGTTGCGTCGATCACATGAAGGGTGTCCTCCTGATGGCGGTCCAACCTGACCTCTGCAATATGACCCGTGTAACCTCCTGGCTCTACAATGTTTACTTCGGGGATGTTGAGGCGTTGCTCAATAAAGGAGCCTCCCTCTGTCCTTTGATAGGTGACAATCAGAGGCTGTACAGGACGAGGTTCGGCCTCCCAGTCAGGACGGTCCACAAGGGCGAGCGCGATGGTGGAGCCATCAGCGCTAACATCGAATATAGGAGCCCAGAGCGACCAGTAGGGCGCACCCCTTTCGGTGGTAATGCTGGCGTCAAGAAGGTGGTTCCCAGTGGCGATGTCCCATGCGTCGACATGGAATTCACCATGGTCCGTGTCAGCGTAAACTACACCGTAGGTTACAAATGTGCTTCCATCATCGCTGATTTTCCAGATGTGATTGCTTGCTGGCACTGCGAGCACTAGTTGTTGAGAGACACGATCGTATACACGGAAGATATATGCGCCATTGATATGTTCCTGGGTGACAAACAGGCTCCAGTCGGGGCTGACTTCAAAAGACTCTGCGGGAGTACCTGCATGTGTGAGAATAACCTCACCCGTTGACGCATGGCGGAGCAACTCGGTGCTTTGACTATATCTTGAGAAGTTCGACACAACGCTCATATCAGGAGACCACAAGATATCACTGCGGAGCTGATTACGAGGCACGGGGTCCCACCATAACTGCTTGAGCTCACACCTGGAAAGATTTTCAAATTTTTTAGTATCTTCAATATCTTCAATAGGATCTACAGGGGTCATTACATCCTCCTGTGTGTTATCTTCTTGTTGATCCTGTGGCTCTTCTTCATCGTCCTGAGCTTCTGACTCATCCATGGGTTCATCCACAGTGCTCCACATGTTGGGAGATGATGGATTTGATGACGATGTATTCTCATCATCAAATCGATCCGAGTAACCACATGAAGAGAGCGCCAGGCTTATGGATATACACAAAGCAGTGTGGGAATTTTTAATCATTCTGTCATTTTTGAAATCAACCATGGGACCATCCTTTTTTACGAAGAAAAACACGTCATTGTGTGTGACATGTATGATTATGAACAACCCAAGAATAAACTCAATCTTTATATTTTTTACTATATAGTAAAGCTTTTATTTATAATTGAACCATCATGTGTGATGCCAGAATCTCCCACATATGAAGCTCATACTGTCTTGGCAACCAGTGATGTCTATTCAGGTACGACAAATGTCATGGATTCATTTGCACTCTGGGGATCGTTATTCTTGATTGAAAGCAGGTTTTCACCATGAAATGTGTTGTGTGAGGGGGCAATCATGAGCTCAAGCTCCATGGCGTATTCAGGTGCAATATAGATGCGTTTATGTTGTGCAAAGGCATCAAAATATCGTTGACTTTCGGCGTTAGCAGGCACGATTACACTGGGTACAGACCAGAGCATATTATCAATGCGAAGGTTCCCATCGCCTCTGTTTTTAATCGTGACGTGTGCATGTTGATTTTCGCTCAAGAACACGACCTCTTGTTGAGGGATTTCTAGCGCAGGCATCAGGCACAATGAGATAGATGCTCCTCCTGCTTGATGTTGGCACTCATAGTGTTCTTTCGCATTGGCGATTACATCACCGATGAGGATCGCGTGTTCTTCTTCATAAGGAGAGAGGTCCATACTCTCTTCTTCGGTGACTTGTGCGCATCCACAAAGCGCTAAAAACAAAATAAAAATGTTTTTTAATTTTAATATGATAGCATTCATAAGAAAGAGGTTATGCGTAAAGAGCCCGATACATCTGAGATGTATCGGGCTCTTTACGTGATGAGTTTGATAAGCCCAAATCAGAATCTCACTGTATGTACGAGAGAGGTTCTGATTTGGGTAGAAAATCAGGCAGACTTTGCGGATTTGACCTGTGCACGATCGACAGCCTTGTAGATGCCAGAGACAGTGGCCTGATTCATCTCGAAGACGATCATGGAGTGTGGGACGATAATGCGGAAGCTGGTGCCGCTACCAACCTGTGAGCTGACGAGGATTTTGCCGCCCATATCTTCCACGGCCATTTTGACCGCCGAGAGGCCCACACCACGACCCGAAATATCGCTGACGCTGATGGCTGTGGAGAAGCGATCTTCAAAGATCAGCTCGTAGCGCTCGGCAGGTGTGAGTTGGTCTGCCTGTTCGATAGAGATCAAGCCCTGGTCAATAGCACGTCGTGTGAGCTTGTCAGTATCGATGCCGCGTCCGTCATCTTCAATGCTGATGATGAGGTCGTGAGGTGCCTGTTCGATGGAGAGTTTGAGTTTTCCAGTCTCGGACTTATCACCGCGAAGGTGAGGGGGTTCAAGGCCGTGGTCCATGGCATTTCTGAGGACATGGATCAGGTTTCTGAACAGTGGAGCGAGTGTGCGTGTGTCGACTGCAAGGTCGGCTCCCTTGACCTCGAAATCTACGAATTTTTCAAGGCGTTTGGCGAGCGAATCGATCATTTCCTCGATGGGTCCAAGGAGGGTGCGTGCGGGGCGTCGGGTGATGTGTTCAATCCATGCATGGATATTGGAAGAGTCATCAGATCCCAGCCTTGAGGAGAGGTCCTTGAGCACAGAGAGGTTGGCCTGTTGGATGAAGATGGCCGAATCGAGTTTATCGTAGTGTACATTGAGGACGTTTTCTTCACGTTTGAGGAAGTCCTTCATGCTCTGCTCGATGGTATCCAGTGATTTTTCATCGATGGTGGCCTGTGCTTCGATTTCGTGGACAAGCCAGACCAGCCAGAGGAGGCCAAACGAACCGCAGTTACCCTTGATGGTGTGGACAAGTCGTCGCACGGTGACTTGATCCTTGAGATCGAGTGCTTTGCGTGCATCGGAGACAAGCTGTTTAAAGTCATTGATGAGCATCTCAAAGGATTCACGGTCGCGCAGGATGTTGAGCAACATGTGGTTATGAGCGCTCTCTTGCTGAGCTTGTTCAAGCTGTGTGATGTCCTGAATCGTGGTCAAAAGACCTTCGATCTGGCCATCATCAGAGCGAAGTACGCTGTAATCCATTTTCAGAACGCGACCATCCTTACGTTCAAAGCGACCAGGCATTTGTTCAATGGTGAGCTCCTCGGGGAAGACATCTTCAAAGAGCTGAGAGATGGCAAAGTCGAACTCAAAGCCATCACGATCAGAGATATCCAGGAGTGTCACAAACCTGGTTTTTGATGAAATATCAGGGGAGAGGAGTGATTTACATGAACGTGTGAATCCTGGTTGAATGCAACCGTTGCGATCAAGCACAAGAAAGCCAGAGGTCACGTTGTCGAGGATGCGTTTGAGTTCGCGGGTACGGAAGGCGACCTCAGCCTCAAGTTCTTGCTGGCGTGCAAGCAGGAGTTCCTGACGTTGGCGAGCGCGTTCCTGACGTTGAACGGCGCGGTTAAGCTGGTCTTGCATGTGGAGACCATCGCCATTGTATAGTCGTTGGACCTGATCTTTGAGGACTTCGACGGTGCGTTCAGCCGCGCGTGCACGTGTTTCCCAGTCAATATGTTCTGTCTGTGTGGTGTGTTCTGAAGTAGTCATTGGGCAGCCTTTTTGACGTGATGATAGTTAGAAAAAATTAGTCAATTAATTCAGTTATTTATTTATGACGCAAAAGCGAGCGCAACAAAGGTTTGATTGATATGAAGACCTTGATGTTGTTCTCCATAGGTATCAAAGGCGATGAAGTTTTTGCTGTGACTCATGATCACATCGCCAAGTTGATCGTGTAGATCCTTGCCCTTGGCTTCAAGAGAGCGAAGGATGCAGTTGCATCCGAGCATGAACTCTGCGTCGACATCAGAGAGGGCCTCTTCAAGCGCCTCGACCATATCTGTGGGTGTGCTGACATTCAGGACCATACCTTCCTCAATCGCGCAGTAGAAGCTGATGGACTGATCGTCATGAATGGCCTGAATGGAGCGCGTGTAAAGTTCCTTGTTAAACTCAATGGTGAGGGGTCTGAGGAAGGTGTCATCGGTGCTCAGGTCCTCGGGATTGACACCAAGCGCTCTGGCATAGGCGACCACCGCAGGGTAACCATCGATCTCGTAGACGCGGCGATTTTCAGGGTCGGCGCGTGTCACAGCGATTCTGTGTGAAGAAGGTTGGAGGTGTTGGTGTTTGATGAGTTTAAAGGGATGTGTGGAGCGACCAATCACGAGCACAGCAGCATCGGAGTGGACACCTGACTGGTGGTACAGCGAGGTTTTTGTGAACTTGAGATCATCGCCTGCGCTACCACCAATCAAGGGGATGCCATCAAGGGCATCCCCGAGGAGGGAAGCGACATGCTCTTCTTGCATGGAGACTCCATCAACAAAGAGGAGTGAGAAAAGTTCGCTGTAAGGTAGGTTATCAGGATCAAGATCGTGGGCACTCAGGAGCATATTGACGGTGTCTGTGGCCTGAGTTGAGTCGAACTCACCGAGGCCCTTGATGAGCTGAATCTCCCAGTCGACCTGGGGTGTTTCAAGGCCCGTGATGACGATGGACTCGTTGTAATGCTTGCCCTGTAGGTATTCACCTGAAGTGGTACAGCCGATGACGGGCGTGGAGGGATAGCGTGCTTGAAGCTCCTTAAGGACATCATCGGGATCATAGGAAGCAGAGGAGAAGACAATAAAAAGATCCACCGCATCGGGGATGGATTGACATGCCTCATCGACACTGGTGGAGACATCTGGGTGCTGGGACATACCTTGGTACACGTTCATAGGGGTTCACCTCACGTGATGTGTGGCCTGTCCGTCATGAAGCACCATGAATTTGGTGTAGATTGTGGTGTTGAACAGGCATTAAAAATGGTTCAGGAGACCCAAAAAAGATCTCATGGTATACCTGTCTTTATCGTCACAAGAGCTTGAATATGTTTAAGATTTATTTGTATATTTCACATTTAAATTCTATAAAAAAGAATTCAAATGAATATAATTTCATTATAAAGAATCATTAAATGCGTCTTACCAAAAAGAGATATCCTCATCCAGAGCGTGTACATCACAACGATCGGGGATTCTGGGGGGCTGGATAATATCGGAGGCGAGCATGGTGTTGGTGGCGATAAACCCCGAGACAAAGGGTTGGGAAAGCCTGTCATGCCACAACTTGGATCGGCTCCATTGAAGGAGCGGTAGCTCTTCTTTGTGATGGGATATAAATTTGGAGAGCATGGTGTGGAGCGCGTGTGGAGAGTCACCAAAGCGCCACTGTCCATACGGGATTTGAACGCTCTCTGCGTCCCGAAACAGGGTGGAGTAGTATGGAGCACTCGATTCGGAGTACCGGAGCCTGTAGGTCTCTGTGTAGACGAGCATACCCGCTGAGAAGAGCATCAGATGATCTCTGGGTATGTGCATGTAGAATTCTTCTTCTTCATCAGACTCAATCTCAATCAAAAATGAATGCTCTGAGTGGGTCAAGAGGTGATGAAAGAGGGGGATGGTATCCACCGCACGGTACTGAGACAGCAAATCGTCATGATACGCATGGAAGATGTCCTCTGAGTCGTGATTGTGAACACCCACCAGATAAGGTTTGGACTTCCACATCATGTAGAGGTTCATGGATATCCTGTATAGATTAGGAGCCAGGCGTTGAATATCCCACTCATCCAGGCCATGTTGAAACTCCTCCCAGGAGGGGTAATACCTGGTCAGGGCACCAAAAAACATCTCGCAGAGCTTTGGGAATGATGTCGCGTGAATGTAAAGGTGTATCTGCTGCATAAAGTTACCAAAAACCTGGACTAAAAAGGAAGCTCATCTTCATAATCGCGAGCTGTGACCATGTGTTGGTAGCTGAGCTGGTCATTCAGCGACCCCTCATGATACACATCCTCCTCATCACCAAAGTCCACGAGGCGCTCACCATGGAAATCACCGAGGAGCGCGTTACACAGGCCAAGCTGGGGGCAGCTCTCGGGGTTGTCCAAGTAAAGCCAGATCCAGCGCAGCGGAGCGTCTCGTTTGATGTATGAAGGCCAGCCCTGCATGTGAGACATCAGGTACGTCAAGGTCTCCTCACACAGTGGATCATCCCCAATGAGGACACACAACCTGTCAAAGAGAGCAGGCGAGGGCTGCTCCTGGGTAAGGCTACGAAGTTCTCCGAATTTTTGGTGTGATAGGGTGCGTTGCATGGGAAACCTCCTTGAGAACAGTGATGTCATCTGTGTTTGAATATAGCAGGAATTGGTGGTCTACCAACGTGTAAACAAGTCGTATAACGATCGATAATGTGTTCAAAAATGCGTTTCTCTTTGTTTCAAGTCTTGAAAGACACACGAAACAATACGATGCATGTGCGGTTGTCCGCAGGTTATGTTTGTTTTGTAGTTCACCTCTATTATTAACGAGTTAGATGATGACGGTGTGTGTATGGCATGGTCCTTGTAAAGTACTGTCACATGTCAAAGAGACACTGGCTGTGGGAGTCAGTGTAGATGATGTCAACAAGGAATGGACGTGATGTCGAACAGTATAAACATTGTGATTATCGTGCTGGCGTTGCTGGGTATATTTATGATTTTTACGCGCAAGGGGAGTCCTGCGCAGCGAGTCAACGGCGAGGAGGCAAGGGAGCTTGTCAAAAGCGGTGCAGTGTTACTTGATGTGAGGACACCTGCCGAGTTTTCAGCGGGTCATATCAAGGGAGCGCGAAACATCCCGTTGCAATCGCTCGGGAGTCGTGTGCACGAGTTAAAACAGAAGGACAGTCCGATCGTGGTGTACTGTCGAAGCGGGAACAGGTCGGCCTCGGCGAGCAAGGTGTTGATGGGGAGTGGTTACGAAAAGGTGTATGATCTGGGGGCGATGTCGCGCTGGTAGAGATGTGAAATAAAACGAAGAAAGCCCATGTGCCAGAGCACATGGGCTTTCTTCGTTTTGTTTAGAATTGTTCACAATACTCATGAAACAATTTTAAACAAAGCCTTGTGTATGGTATGCGCGCGTCGACACAAAACTCGCATTATATTAATAAAAACCATTTAAAATCATCAATTTACAGAATATAAGCCCTGCACAGATGACCGATTTCTAAGGCTGGCACGCTACTTGTATTATATCCAAAACGCTCGCGCAGATATCACTGCATACCTACGCACCAAGAACTCAATAAAGAGTGCTCACCACACTCACTTCAAGATCCTGACCTGTGTTCACCCTTCACACTCAGGATTGCCTCTCTAAATGGAGCTCGATTATATCATGATTATTGATACCACAGCATGGCTACTGGCCGCGATAGGGGGTATCCTTATCGGTCTGGCCAGCGTCGCATTACTCCTCTTTAATGGTAGAATCGCTGGCATCAGCGGCATCACTGGCGGCATGTTATTGCGCCCCCAGGGTGACACACTCTGGAGAACCCTCTTCTTTGGCGGGCTTATCCTCGGCGGCCTTGTCCTCACACTCGTGTACCCCGACGCCTTCCCCTCTGCTGGTGAAGGCCCCGCACGCTCCTATGGCGCACTTGTCGTCGCTGGCCTCCTTGTTGGCTTTGGCACACGCATGGGAAGTGGCTGTACAAGCGGTCATGGCATCTGTGGCCTGAGCCGCTTCTCTCCCCGTTCACTTGTGGCTACAGGTAGTTTCATGTTCGCTGGCGCTGTCATCGTCGGTGTCGTTCGCGCAGCTTTCGGAGGTGTCATATGAGTACACACACAACACAAAAAGAATCCATGACTCTTCAATACATCGCCGCGCTTGGTGTCGGCCTCCTGTTTGCCATTGGCCTCGGCGTCAGTGGCATGACACAACCCGCCAAGGTCATCGGCTTCCTCGATTTCTTCGGCGGCTCATGGGACCCTGCGCTCGCCTTTGTCATGGGCGGAGGCGTGCTGGTCTACACCATTGGCTACCGCCTCACCGTACGAAGAAACACCCCCGTGTTCGCCAAAAAATTCCAGCTCCCCACACGTCGTGACATCGACAAACGCCTCGTGATTGGTGGACTCCTCTTTGGGGCTGGCTGGGGTCTTGGTGGCTACTGTCCTGGCCCTGCGCTCACAAGTATCGCAAGCGTCAGCACCGATGTCTTTGTCTTCGTCACCAGTATGCTCTCTGGCATGCTCCTCTTCTCGACTGTAGATAAGATGCTCGCAAATAAGACATCACAAGGCACTGTAAATAAAGACAAAAAAGATAAGAAAGAAAAGGCAACCTCCATGTCCACGGCGACCACCAACGCCTGAGCATAAGAGCAAGACGCAAAAAAGAGGAGCGGTTAACCGCTCCTCTTTTTTGCGTCTTGCTCTTATGTAATCTGATGCTCTTTTAACTTGCGCCATAACGTTGTGCGCGACATTCCCAACAGGTGCGCCATATCCTCTCGCTTGCCTCGCGATTTGCGATATGCCTCAAGCAGTTGCTCATGCTCAATATCCCACGCTGTCTGCGCGCTCTCGGGTTGCACACCCGTGACAATACGCTCGCCAGAAATCTCGGGCGTCAAATCATGCAGCTCAATGCAGTCGCCCTGACCAAGAATAAACGCATACTCCACCACATTCTGAAGCTCGCGGATGTTTCCTGGCCAGCTATAACTCATCATCGCGTCCAGCGCATCGCTCGAGATATAGCTAACCTTTCGACTCCTGCTCTTGGCATTTAACTGCTCAAGAAAATGCCACGTCAACGCCTCGATATCACGGCCTCGTTCGGTCAATTTTGGCAAGAACAAGGGCAACACTCTGACGCGATACATCAGATCTGCCCTGAACGTTCCCTTGTCCACACCATCTCGCAACGACCTCAACGTCGCAGACAAAATCCTTACGTTCACCTTGATGGGATTACTCCCACCCATCGGCACAAACATCTGTTCTTGCAACACACGCAACAACCTCGCCTGAATATCAATCGGCATCTCCGCCAACTCATCAAGAAACAAGGTCCCGCCATCCACAATCTTGAACAAGCCTTCGCGATTGCTGATCGCACCTGTGAACGCTCCTTTCACGTGACCGAACAACTCCGACACCAACAGCTCTGCGCTTAGCGTCGCACAGTTAATTGCTCGAAATGGTTTTTGATTTCGATGACTTAACTCGTGAATTGCTCGCGCCACAAGCTCCTTGCCCGTACCTGTATCCCCACGAATCAAAATCGAGGCATCCGTCGGTGCGGCTCTCTTGATCAACTCAAAGAAGTGCTCCATCTTCTTGGAACTCGTCAGAATCCCATGAAAATTCACCATCTCTATCTCTGGATTTGCCAGTTTCTGACCCATAAACTACACACCTTTCGCCATATGTGAGCGTTCTAATTTAAAACACGTGAAACACAATGCATCATCCTGCAACATATTCAGGATTGCAAGCCCGAACCTCCTCGAAATTCAACCCCGTTACATTATCTTTATTTTCAAAATAATCATTTAAATTAAATAACTTAACACATCAACGTCAAACCACGTATTTTTACATATCACAAACAATCCTCCATGTATTATGGTGTTCCCGTGTATAAACCCGCTTAATTGTATGTGTAAGAGGTGGTTTTAAAACCAGGACCGAGGAGGAGCAGTGAGGGGCTTGTAAGCTCAAGGAGAAGGGCCCGAAGCTGTGACGTAAGTCACCGCGAGCGGCACTTCGACGCCGAGATTACATGTCCCTCACAATCATCCGACGGGAGGGGTTTGAAACCACCTCTTAATGCTCACTGATAGGAGTATCTCGCGATGAACATCGCCCTGATTGTATTCTCTCTGATTGTCCCCATTGTCGCGCTCTTACTCGTCAAATACTTCGCCTGGGCGAGATTCTTTGGGCCTGTGGTCATCGCCTGCGCCTTTGGGATTGCCTTTGCCAACCAGCCCTTCATCACCTTTGATGAGTCCACACAAGACACCATCAGAAGCACTGCCAAGCTCATAAGTTCGGCGGCCATCCCGCTGGCCATTCCACTGTTGTTGTTTCAATCCGAGCTCAACAAGATCAAGGCACATGGGAAGACGATCCTCCTGAGCTTCGTGATTGCTGTGCTCTCGGTCTTTCTTGGCGTGCTCATGGTTGCAACCGCCATGAAGGACCAGCTCTCCGAAGCAGGTCCAGTGGCAGGCATGATTATGAGCGTCTATATTGGTGGCTTACCAAACCTGGTGGCCGTACAGCAGGCACTTCAGGCAAACGACTTTATCGCAGTGCAGGCGGCCACCACAGCGGTCAGTGCCGTCTACTTTATCTTTTTGCTGACTGTGGCAAAACCTCTGCTCAAACGCTTTTTTCCCGCACACCCAAGCCCTGAGCCCATGGGACATATCAGCGAGGAGCTTGAAGGCAATGACCCACAACCACTCTGGAGCAAGAAGCATTTGATCCAGGGTGGTCTGAGTATACTGGCGAGCATCATCTGTGTGGCCATCAGCGCAGGTATTACATTTCTCATTGTGGGTAAGGACAATCCGCAAGCCTTTTCACTTGGCAGTGTCCTTGGTATTACCACGCTTGCTCTTGTCGCATCCTTTATCAAGCCGCTGCGCCAAATCCCCACACACGAGCCCATTGGCATGTTCCTGATTCTGATTTTCTGCTTTTCGGCAGGCACCATGGCAAATATTTCGGAGCTTGTGAGCACAGGCGGCACAATTCTCCAGCTCACAGCCCTGTCTGTGCTTGCTTTTTTGCCCATTCACTACATTGGACACCGCCTGTTCAAGATCGATATCGACACCACCATGACCATGAGCGTGGCGACCATGTTTGGACCTCCCTTTATCCCTGCGGTGGTGCAGGCGGTTGATAATCGCAGCGTACTTGTCCCCTGCATGGTGATGGGATTTTTAGGTTATGCTGTAGGCACTTACCTCGGTATTGCTGTGGGACTTTATTTTTAGAGGTGCAGGAAAAGAAGCGAAGCGCAGCGCAGAGGGGGCCTGTTGCTATAGCTCACTCATAGCAACGTTCAAATTGATCATTAGAATTTTCTATATCTTGAGAGGAGTAATAATCACCTACAGCTTCACATTTTCTAACTGATGACTCTATTTCTTCAATGGGTTTTCCTTCTACTTCATTTCTATTCAATTCGTTCCAGCAAGCAGCGTTATTTTGTGCTTTTAGTAGAAACTCATTATCATGTTTACTAATGTTAAACATGTGAGGTCGATAAGAGACTCTACCTTTCTCATCAACAAGACCAATAACTCCTATCACCTGATCTATACTAATTGGACTATCTGCATCACGGTAAGAGTTTCTTCCTTCCCTCTTTTTCCAGGAGATTGCATTTCCTGTTGTTGTTTTAGGAAAAACTTCCCAGAATTCGTAATATTTGGGATAGATTATTATGCTTACTTCATCTGGATTTTCTATCTTTTCACTTTTATAACTGTGAAGAACTTTTACGAGTATCTCAATCGGCTTAGAGGGCTCAGTATCACAGCTATCCGATTCAACCCATGACCCTTGATCATCTTTTTTCTTAATTATAGGCTCGATGAGTCTTATCTCTTTTACCTGAGCTATATAGAAAATATGATTCTTTTCGAGAACTCTACAAACTGTCATGACCCCAGCTGGGTTACATTCTATACCGCTCCGATCTATATATGAAGGTATTGTACTGTTCGCATCTACATTGTGTCTAACTTGTTCAAGTGTATCTTCAAGTGGAGATGCTATATCTCTATTGTCAAGATTGTATATATTGATATCTATATTCAGGCTTGAAGAATCACTATCAAGTCTACTTTCTTTCATATCTTTATCAAACAATTCATTTAATTCAAATGGGTCATTATCATTAGACACATGATCGTTAGAGCAACCCATGATAAACAATAAAAAAATTGTTATATGTTTACTGATTTTCATAATCATCTCTTTTTAAACGCTTAGAGAAGTTGACAGTGTTCAAAAGTAGGTCATGCCCTTCCGACAAGGTGAGCGACAACTTGATACGTTGTGTTCGAGAGCA
>CATLTV010000027.1 GCA_950059285.1 uncultured Pseudomonadota bacterium
GACGTGAAATTGAAGAGAGGGCTTGACAATACCCACGATGTGGTTTGTTTAGGCAGGGTTAAACAGTAAGTGTGTTACATTCAATGTGCTCTTGTTGTATCGAAATACTCGATGGCAGTGCACAGCATTATACAGGAAGACTCTGCTATTTTTTTATGGTTGTTGCATGGGCGAAGAAACGCCGTATGTGACGAATAGGATTCGTGTTTTGAACTCGTGAGTCTTTGAAAAGAGTTCGGAGCACAGATCAAAAAACTTTTTTTAACTAAGGGAGTGCTTGAAATGACAGAAAAGGCAACGCTTCATTTAAACGGTAATGATTACGAACTGGATGTTGTTGTTGGTACAGAAGGAGAGGTTGGTATTGATACCCTCAAACTTCGTGCAAACACCAAAGCGATCACACTTGATCCTGGCTACGGCAACACCGGTTCATGTACTAGCGCCATTACATTTATTGACGGAGAGAATGGTGTCCTGCATTACCGTGGCTACCCCATCGCACAGCTTGCTGAGAAAGTGAGCTTCGAAGAGGTCGCTTATATGATCGTGTGGGGCGAGCTTCCTACTCAGGCTCAACTCGACGCATTCAAAGTGCAGCTTGATGAGCAGGCCATGCTTCCTACAGGAATCTATGACCTCATCAAGACCTTCCCACGTGACGCACACCCCATGGGCATGACCCAGGCTGTATGTGCTGCGCTTGAGTCCTACTCTGCACCCGATGCAGACACCAACACACACATCATCTCCTTCATCGCCAAGTTCAAGGCGATCACCGCTGCGCTTTACCGCCACGCCAAGGGAGAGCCTATCATCTATCCTACCAGTGGCCTTAGCTACGCTGGTGACTTCCTCAAGATGATGTACGCTCGCCCTGGAAACGATTACGAAATCGATACCGCTGTTGAAGCTGCAATGAACAAGCTCCTCATCCTCCACGTGGACCACGAGCAGAACTGCTCCGCTTCCACCGTGCGTATGGTCGGTTCCAGCCAGGCAAGCCTTTACGCTTCCATCTCTGCTGGTGTTGGCGCCCTCTGGGGACCTCTCCACGGTGGTGCAAACCAGCGTGTGCTTGAGATGCTTGACTCCATCAAGAATGATGACGATCGCACCACAGCTGATTACGTGGCCATGGCTAAAGACCGTGACAGCGGCTTCCGTCTCATGGGCTTTGGACACCGCGTGTACAAGAACTACGATCCTCGCGCTCGTATCCTCAAGGCTGCAACCGATGAAGTCTTGAACAAACTCGGCGTCAAAGATCCTCTTCTTTCCATCGCCAAAGAGCTTGAGCAAGCTGCTCTTGAAGACGATTACTTCGTCCAGCGTAAACTCTTCCCCAACGTCGACTTCTACTCTGGTATCATCTACCGCGCGCTCGGCATCCCCGTGAACATGTTCACCGTGATGTTCGCTCTCGGTCGTCTCCCAGGTTGGATCGCTCAGTGGAAAGAACTCAGCGACGATCCCAAGGCTCGCATCTACCGTCCTCGCCAGATTTACATCGGTGAGACCAAGCGTGATGTGCCTGCTATCGGTGAGCGTGGCTAATCGCTACCATATCGCATTGAGCTAAAAAGGAGCGGCCTGTTGCGAATGCAACAGGCCGCTCCTTTTTAGCGTCAGGTCAAAAAACAAGCGACAGAGGGGGCGGCGCTGGCTAGCCAGCGCCGCCCCCTCTGTCGCTTGTTTTTTGACCTTGGCTTAAAATCATCGTATTGAACAAATACACGACGTGATGCGTTAAACTCTATACAATACTTGTTTTATGCAGGTGATATGTATTGGTGCTAATTTAAGCAAGGACACTCAAGATGAGCTCAAGCTGGAATCGTAGACACTTCCTCAAGGTCATGGCTGCCGCAGGCGCAGCCGCTTCTCCCATCTCCATGGCGTTTGCCGAGGATGGTAAAGGCGATAAGGATGCCAAGAAAATCCCCGAGGAGAACTTCATCGAGCCCAATGGCCTGACAGGCGATCCTCTCACGCTGCCTGAATGGAGCTATGGTACAAGCTCCACCTCCACAGAAACCATGCTCATGTTCCGTGGAAACCCCACGCATACCTTCTATGGTACGGGCTCAATTTCAGAAAAACCAACCCAGCAGTGGACTCAGGCGCTGGCCATGTTCCACTCCGTATTGCGCGGTAGAAAGGTGATCTGGACGGGTACTGGTTGGAGTGGCCAACCCACGTTGATTGGTGATTATGTCTTTGTTGGCGGGCAGGGAGGGTACCTCTACGCGTTTGACAAGATGACAGGTGAGATTCGCTGGCGCCACCAAGCAAAGCGCATGTACAAGAGCTCATCGTGTATCTATGAAAATAGAATTTACATAGGAAATACAGATGATTACTACAGGTGCGTGGACCTTAAAACAGGTGAGCTTGTCTGGAAGGTTAACACGGGCACAGATTGTGACTCATCGGGTGTTGTGGTCGACAACAAGTTGTATGTCGCTGGCGAATCTGGATATTTGCGCTGCCTGAACCCCAAGACAGGAAAGCATCACTGGAAGACGATGCTTGGCGGCATTGGTAAAGGCACACTCCCAGGCTCCAACGGTTCGGAGACATCTCCTGCTGTGGCCGACGGCGAGGTGTACTCCGCCACGTATGATGGCAAGCTACATTGTGTGGATGCCAAGAGTGGTAAGATCAAGTGGAGCGCCGAGACCGGGGATGACACCGATGTGTCACCTGTGATCTCAGACGGACTTGTATATGTCGCCGCCGAGGAGAAAGCGCCCAAGTTGTACTGCTTTGACCGTGAGAAGGAGGGTAAGGAAGTATGGTCGTTCAAGAACAGCAATGGTTGGTGGTCCACTCCTGCTGTGGTTGGTGAGCGTATGTACATCGGTGGCAACGATGGCCGTTTGTATTGCTTGAACGCCAAAACAGGCAAGCAAATCTGGGCATACAAGGCTCCTGCCGCGATCTGGAGCTCGCCCGCAGTGGTGGATGGCAAGGTGATCTTTGGCTGTCGTGATCCACACCTGTATATGTTGGATGCAAAGACAGGTAAGTTTATCTGGAAGGGTGATATGGGAGGACGCACATTATCCACACCGATTGTGGTGGATGGGCGTATTTATGTGGGCTCTTCCAATGGCGACTTCAAGTGCTTTGCGTAAGCGAGTCGTGAGGGCAAAAAAAAGGAGGGGGGGTGTTGCGCAGCAACACCCGCCCTCCTTTTTTTTGCCCTTTAAAGAGGGATATTTCCGTGCTTCTTGGGAGGGAGTGATTCCCTTTTGTTTTGAAGCATTTCCAGGGCTTGAATCAGCCTTGGACGAGTGTCGGTGGGGAGGATAACCTCATCAATGTAGCCAAGTTCAGCGGCCTTGAAGGGGTTTGCGAAGGTTTCGCGGTAGTTTGCGACAAGCTCGTCTTTTTTGGCGACAGGATCGTCAGCTTCAGCGAGTTCTTTGCGGAAGATGATGTTCACGGCACCATCTGGACCCATCACCGCGATTTCGGAGCTTGGGTAGGCGTAGTTGATGTCAGCGCCAATGTGTTTGGATGCCATGACATCGTATGCGCCGCCGTAGGCTTTACGCGTGATGAGCGTGATTTTGGGGACAGTGGCTTCAGCAAATGCGTAGAGCAGTTTTGCGCCATGCTTGATGATGCCGCCGTACTCCTGATCGACGCCAGGGAGGAATCCTGGCACGTCCACGAGGGTGACAAGAGGGATATTGAAGGCATCGCAGAAGCGGACAAAGCGAGCGCCCTTGACGCTGGCGTTGATGTCGAGGCAGCCAGCAAGGTGACTTGGCTGGTTGGCGACAATACCGACGGATTGACCGTTGAGGCGAGCGAAGCCGACGATCATGTTCTTGGCGTACTGTTCCTGGACCTCGTAGAAGTAACCATCATCGACAACAGAGTTGATGATGTCTTTGATATCGTAAGGTTTTGAGGGGTTTTCAGGGACAATTTTGGCGAGCTTCTCGTCACGTCGGTTCCATGGATCGGAAGTGGGGACGACGGGAGCGTCTTCAGCGTTGTTGGAAGGGATGAAGGAGAGCAACTCACGGATACGAGCGATGCACTCTGCTTCAGAGGCGGTTTCGAAGTGTGAGACGCCGCTTGTTTCGGAGTGCACGTGTGCGCCGCCAAGTTCTTGCTTGGTGACTTCCTGGCTAGTGACGGTTTTGACGACATCGGGGCCAGTGATGAACATGTAGCTTGTGTCCTGGACCATGAAGATGAAGTCTGTAATGGCAGGAGAGTACACAGCACCGCCAGCGCAAGGCCCCATGATCGCGGAGATCTGAGGGACAACGCCAGAAGCGCGCACATTGCGGAAGAAGATGTCTGCGTAACCTGCGAGGCTCTGCACGCCTTCCTGGATGCGTGCACCGCCAGAGTCATTCAGACCGATGACAGGAGCGCCGCAGCGAGTGGCGAGGTCCATAACCTTGCAGATTTTTGCAGCGTAAGATTCGGAGAGGCTGCCACCAAAGACGGTGAAGTCCTGAGCAAAGACGTACACTGTGCGGCCATCAACTTTGCCATAACCTGTGACGACGCCATCACCAGGGATTTGCTTGTCTTGCATGCCGAAGTCGGAGCATCTGTGGGTCACAAACTTATCAAGTTCGACAAAGGTGCCTGGATCAAGCAGGAGGTCGATACGCTCGCGTGCTGTGAGTTTGCCCTGTTCGTGTTGGCGTTCGATGCGAGCTTTTCCACCACCGAGTTCAGCGGCTTCGTTGAGTTTATGGAGACGATCGAGGTTCGATGAAGACATGTGCGTGATGCTCCTTGTGAAGATGGAAGAGAGGGGTGTGAAATCAGAGCCAAGTGATAGTATCACTTGGCTCTAATTCTGGTTTTAAAATCAGCTCTTAGTTTGGCTTTTCTTTCTTCTCAGAAAGTGTTGCTGTGTAAACCTTGTGGTAATGTTTCGCGGCCTGAACCCATGAGAAGTTTTGCAACATGGCGTTGATCATCAATGGGCGCCACTGACGGTAGTGGCGGAAGTTGGAGGTCGCGCGAAGGATGGTTTCTTTGATGTGATCGACATCAAGAGACTCAAGCACAAAACCTGTGCCCTGACTTGTTCCCTCGGTGGCATCGGTGACGGTGTCCACGAGTCCGCCAGTAGCGTGTACAAGGGGGAGTGTGCCGTAGCGAAGCGCATAGATTTGAGTCAGGCTGCATGGTTCAAATCTGCTGGGGACGAGGAGGATGTCCGCGCCTGCCTGGATTTTATGTGCCGTGGCTTCATCGTAATCGGTTTTGACGGCGACACGACGGGGGTATTTCTGGGCGAGGTCATCAATGAGCTTTTTGTTTGCTGCGGGGCCTTCGCCAAGGAAGATGACCTGGAAGCCATCGCGTTCTGAGGTGAAGGTTTCAAGGAGCTGGTCAAGCGCGGAGACGAGGAGGTCAACGCCTTTTTGTTCGGTGAGGTGTCCCACAAAGGCAAGCAGAGGGAGCATGGGGCGCACGGGGAGCTTGTAGAGGTGCTGAAGTGCGGCCTTGTTGCGACGTTTTCCATTGAGGTTTTCAAGGTCATAGTTGACCTCGATCTCGCGATCTGCGTCGGGGCTCCAGACGTTGTAGTCAGCGCCATTGAGAATACCTGAGAGTTCTTCCTTGCGAGACTGAAGGGTCTCGTGGAGGCCAAAGGCGCGCTCTTCGTCGAGGATCTCGGTGGCGTAGGTGGGGCTCACGGTGGTGATCTTGTCTGTGTAGAGGATGCCCGCGCGAAGGAAGTTCAGCTCGGACTTGTCCTCGGAGAGGAGGTCACCAGACTTGAGGTATTTTGTTTTTGGGAGGCCCGTGTCATCGAAGTTATCGATGGGGAAGGTGCCTTGTTTGGAGAGGTCGTGGATGGTGAGGACAAAGGCCGTGTTTTGGAATTCGTCCGCGTAGTAGTGCTTTGCGTAGACGTTACAGAGCGCGGTCTGCCAGTCATTGCTGTGAATAATATCAAAGGGGCGGGAAGCGCTGCGAGCGTACTCGATCACGGCACGGCTAAAGATGGCAAAGCGCTTGGAGTTATCTTCATACTCCTTTTCGCCATCGCCATAGAGGTTATCCTCGCCGAAGAACTCATCGTTCTGGAGGAAGATCAGGCGTGTACCGTTTGCGTGGCGAGTTTCCCAAACGATGAACTCGGTCTTGGACATACGAAGACCTTTCTGTGCGACTTCAAGGGGAAGGAGGCGTCGCGAGAAGTTCAGCTTCACGGGGTCAAGGTGTTTGTAGAGGGGAGAGATCACGCTGACATGGTGTCCCATCTCGGGGAGTGCAGCAGGCAGAGCGCTTGCGACATCACCGAGTCCGCCAGACTTGCTAAACGGAGCGACTTCACTGACAGCAAAGAGGACATGAAGGTGGTCAGCGGGGTCAGTAGTGTGTCGGCGTGTTTGGATGAGCTTGGTCAATTCCATGGAGTTTTGTCTCTTTGAGTTAAAAGCAGATGTCTCGAACTTTGGAGTCATAATGAAGTAAGGACACGAAGTTGTGTGGCCTGTGGTGCGCACACTACCCAAATAAAGCGCCAGACGTCAACGCCATCGCTTATTCTTGGGCGATGATTTTTTGGTAAGGAGAGGTAGCGTAGGAGTAAAGATAAATAATAATGTTGAAAATTTGAGTTTTGAGGTTATGCTATGTTCTATGGTTTTTGGGGGAATTTCTTAACTTGTTGTCATGTGTTGAACGCTGTGGTTTTCGCGCTCATTTTTATGTTGAGAGCGACACCTTGCCTCGCGCATGAAGTCCGTCATTTTATGTTTTGGTGTGCAGGTTTTATAAGTTCTATTGAGTTTATGAGCCCTGAATCATGCAATTACACACCATATGGTTATCCTGACAAAAGGAGAGTGTTGTGGCCAAGAAGTCATTGAGTTTCAAGGATAATATTAGTTTCTATGAGGCGCAGTTAGAGGAGGCCAAGCAAGAACTTGCGAGGCTTGAAAAGGAGTTGAGCGATCATGATGTGCAGACACAGCGTTGTCGTGATGGTCTGGATCTGCTCAAGGCTTTTCTTGAAGGTAAGCCTGTAAATGCGACATCTACCAAAGGTGCCACCAAGACCAAAATCTCAGCGCTTGATGTCAACCCCGAGACCAATCGTCCCAAGCGTGGTGAACGTCGCACACAGATTAAGCGTATCTGTAAAAAACTTGGTCGTGGTAAAAAAGTCTTCAAAACAATCGAAGTGCTCAACGAACTCAAAGGCGTGGAGTCCGAGCTTTCGAGCGGTATGAAGAGCTACACCTACGCGGTGATGAACAAGTTTGAAGAAGATGGTTTTGTGGAGAAAGTGGGTCGTGGTGCCTGGACACTTAAATAGTCACGCGACCAATTCATAATCTTTTACGACGTTTTAACACTGGGGGTGTAATGGAGACTATCATGGATAAAAAGAAGCTAGAGGCCAATATCAAGAGCACAGAAGACAAGCTCGAGATCCTCGAAAATCAACGACGTGAGCTTGAGGCGAAGGTCGAAAGACAACGCACAGCGGTCAATATCCTTGCTGACTTGATCGAGGCCACCAAGGAACTCGATGACAAGATAAGCTAAAAAAGAGGCGCCCTTTTGATGTATCAAAAGGGCGCCTCTTTTTTAGCTTATCGCATCTTACCAGAGCATCAGTCTCTCAACAGGTAGAGTAGCTCTTTGGCGTGATGTGCTTTAAATCTTCCGCGCAGAAGCAAGAATGCACGCTGTGCTGAAGCGGACCAGTCGAGCATATCTTCAAAGTCAAACTGGTCGAACTTGCGCCTCATGCCGGCGCGCTCATTGATGACAAAGCAAGCATCCTGCTTGGAGCAGTGATCGCCATCACGCATGGCCATGAATGGATCATGCGCAAGTACAAATCCCTCACCCTCAGCCCATTCAAGCGTTGTAGAGCGCTCCCAGAGTCCTGATGGCTCAAGAATAATGGAGCGGTTCTTGTCCTGTTTTTCGAGGATGCGCTTACGCAGCTCCACCAGAAGATTTTTGTTATCTGTACTTGGTGTGAACTCGGGAGGCATGCTGATGATCAGCGCCTTGGCAGCAAGCGCGCGTGCCTTCTCAAAGGTGCTCTCAAGGTGTGTATCAATGTCCTTGGCAAGTCGTGGGCTAGTGCGCTCACTGCTCTTGACGAGGCTAGTGATCAGGTCCTGTTCGACATGGAGCAAGAATGCAAAGCCACGAGGGGAGTCCACCCTCCAGCGGTTCAGTGTGGCAATCGTGGGTGGGTTCTTCTCACCATTGAGGTCGAGCTCAAGTGCAGTGCACAGTTTGTGGTAGCGTGACCAACCCTGAACGACTTCATCGCATCCGTAATAATAGTGTGTCATAGATCTCTTGAATGTATTGTTGTGAGCCTGAATTAATTCCAGGAGCTTTTGGGGTATGAACGTCAATCAGGGGTCTTGTGACAAGACCCCTGACGCCTCTCTTATCAGCCAAAAGAGTAGTAGCCAAGTGTAGATAACCTGGAATGAGTATGAAAATGGTTTTACAGGGCAGCGTTTACGCTGTCATGTGACCTCAAGGTTGGAAGTAGACGTTTTCTTTTCCGTAACGTGCCACAAGCTCATCGACTTCTTTGAGCAGGCGTTCACGACGTTTCCAGAAGGCTTTTTGTTCGGAGCGCGAGATCGAGGTTCCTTTGGGGAAGAGGATCGGATCGACCGTTTTGGGGTCAAGATCTCGGATCGCATCGATCATGCTCTTATCAAAGCGTTGTACCCAGTCAAAGCGACCCTTGACTCGGCTGGAGAGACGAGATGCCATGGTAGTGCTGTGATCAAGCGAGTAGAAGTTTCCGCGCGTGATCTGGTTGTCGGGAGCGTTGTTGTATGTGGCGCGTTCCTTGAAGCGGTTCATGTTGTTTACAAGGAAGTCAAAGGTTACGACGCCCGAGAGCTGCGTGGCGAGTTCCTTGGTGTCCATGGACTGTCCTGTTTGAGCAAGGATCGCCTTGTACAGTGGCTCATCCTCGCGGGACATGTTTTCAAGCGCCTTGGCAAGCGGTTCCTGGAGGGCTTTTTTATCCTCGTATGCAGTGACCCATGGGCGCCACGTGTTGGTGTATGAGAAGGGCCACATGGCACCTGGCTCGACCCAGCGTTTGAGCACACCGCGAAGTTGTCGTGGGGCTGCCTTGTCCCTGGATGCGTTCCATGAAAGTTCGGAGAAACGCTCTGATGGTGGTTTTGCGCCACTTCCTGTGGAGGACATCAGGTGATCAAAGACCGCTGCATCGATGACCGCAGGTGTGGCCTGCGGGATGTCAAAAGTGCAGGCGATGAGCTGACACAAACGCCATGCGGTGACATCTTTTTTCCAGGCATCTTCCTTGTAGCGTTGTTGCTCGGGGTGGAACGCCCAGACCTGTCCCTGAGCATCAGTGAGCTTGAAGACAAGACCTTGCCCGGAAGGGGAGAGCGTCATGGTGTCGCCATGAGAGCTCTTGGTGATGGTTGTAGGTGAGAGATCCTTGAGAGAAGGATCATTTCTGAGCGCCTCATCCTTGTAGCTCTGGAAAAGCTCCTGATGTGTGCCTGACGCAAGCCCCGAGGTTGCCACTTCTCGAAGTGTTTGAAAGTCGTTGGTTTCTTTGAGGGTTTTGGCGTAAAGTTTTGTGGCATCAATGGGAGAGTCGGGCATCCAGGAGAGCTGGAAGAGTTGTTTTGCTTCCTCGGCCTTGTTCTCAAGCGCAAGCGCTGATGCTGTGGCGATTAACTTTGCCTTGTCGTTGAGGTTGGGGAGTGCCTGTGCAATGGCCTGATGTGCCTGAGTGATGGCAGGGCCGATGTCTGTTTGTGCAGGTTCTGTGGTGGTGGTGTTGGACGTGACAGGTTGCTCTGTTGTGGGTGTGCCAAACAGTTGCTGTCGAAGATCGGGCTGGGTGTAGAGCACGCCTGCTGTGATCAGTGTGCCTGCGATGATCAGGGCACCCACTGCAATGAGTGGTCCTTTTCCACCTGAAGGTGGTGTGAGCGGATCTTCCTCGGACAGCTCCTCTTCAAAAGGTTCCGAAGGCTGCTCTGCCACGGCAGCTGGTTCTTCTCCAGGCTCGCTTTGTTCCTCCTCGTGCTCCTCTTCAGGTGAGGAGTCTTGAGGCGTGAAGTCGTCGAAAGGATCGCTTGATTCGCTTGATTCGGGATCAGCGATGGCTTCAAGAAGGCCTTCCTCAAAGTCATCGTCATCGACCTCAATGGTGGTCTGTGAGACGGGCTGTGGCTCAGGCACATCGGGGAGCGCAGGAGGTGCTGCTGTGGACGTGTTGATCTCTTCTTGTGAGGAGTCCTCATCAAGGAAATCAGCAGGGATCTCTTCGAGTCGTTCGAGCATGGACTCGGAGGGATTTGAGAAATCGCCCAGCGCTGGCGTGGCGGTGTTGGATTTGTCCGAGGGTTCAGACAGACCTTTGTCCGATGCAGCAGAGTCGGCAATGCTGGATGATTCGCTTGATGGAGAGCGATACTTGGCAAGCAGGCTGTGTGCTTCAATGGCCATCTTCTTTTTGAGGCGTCGGAACACGGGGTGTTCATTGATCGGTCGCCATTCACCGCCTGGATCAGCGATTTTCTCGGCACCAAGAATGACGCCGCGTTTGACGAGCTCGGTGAGGCCGCGCTCATCGACTGGTTCGTAGACAATATCTTCAACAAGGAGGCGGTATTGTCCCTGGCCAAGCACATCGATAATTTCGGATGTGGGGAGGCGAATATAACCGCTGCCGCGTCGCTCTCCTGCCATCCCCACGCTGTCTTCCTGTCCAAGTCCACCCGAGATGGGGAACAGGCCAGAGTGTGATTCCTGGCGATGGCGTTTGCGTACAACTGAAGGGGCGTCGTCAAAGGAGACCACGCTCTCGGAGGATGCCCATGAGATGCCATCATTTGAACGGTTGGACTCAGGGGTCAGCGCGAACTTCTGAAAATTACCACTGGGTGAGTCTGATGCGACAATGGATGCTTCATCAGGAAGCTCGGGTGATGACTTGGGTGAGAGCAAGCTCTGTTGTGTAGCAACAGGGATTTCACTTGTTTGATCCAGCAAGCTGGCGAGCTGTTTTTTGGGTTTCAACCGCGCGAGCAGGCTTGAGCCACGCGCCTCTGGAGGCTTCCCTGGCTCAAGATTTTCGGATCGATCGTTTTCAATGCGACGCTTGAAGTTCTCGCCTACGGAGAGATTCTCCTTGGTGTCATCCTTGGCCTCATCTTTTGATGGGGGTTTGAGCGCAGAGAGTCGTTGTGAAAGTTCCTTGCTGACCTCAAAGGATGGCTTGGTGGGGTGAAGCATGGGCTTTGCCGCAGGGTGCTCACCCGAGATGTGTGTGTTTTCTGCTTCAGCAAGAACCTTGTCGAGCTCATCCTCATCGGCACCTGCGGCGAAGAAATCGGTGGAGGCGATGGAGTCTTCCAGATCCGTGATACTGGGTAGGCCCATCATGGTGCGTGGAGAGGACTGCTCAGGCAAGGATGAGGTCTTGAGCGAGTCAAGCTTCTTGGTGCTGATCTTTTTGCGCAGCATGGCTGCAAGTGGCTTGGGTTTTGCTGCGTCCACAGGTGTGCTGTCTTCTTTACCCGTGGTTGTCTCAGGTTCGGATTTTTTATCATCGGCGACCTCGGAGAGAGGTTCGATGGAGACATCCGTAAAGATATCACTTCTGGATGCCAGTGGTTCGCTGTTTGCGGTGGGCACATCGTCGAGATCATCCTCGGCATGGACGACAGTTTTATTATCACCGACATCGCCTGCTCTTGGATTGGATCGTATACCAAAGGGACTCTCAGGAAGAGGCTTGTCCTTGGGCTTTGCAGGTCTTGAGATGATTTGAGCCGAGTCAAGCAGGGGGTTGTGTGTGATCTCATTGGGGTTGGCATCATCGAGCTTGGAGCGTTCGGCCTCAACGATATCACGCATGTCAAATGGGCCAGGTTCGTCCAGATCCATGAATGGATTGACAGGTTCCATGCCATGCATGGGGGTCTTGGCACCAAGCATATCAACGCCAGAGTGGGGTGTCTCACTCATGGATGTGAGCGCCTTCTGATCGTTTTGAAGCTCCTGGAGAATTCTGGGGTCGACGTCCTTGGTCGCTTCTTCACGACTGAACAGGTTGCTGGTGCTGGTGAGCTTGTTCTCAGGTTCCTTGTCGACGAGGTTTTCAAGCTCCTTGTTCTCACGTGTTTGTCGCAGTGACTGTGTGATGCCAAAACCCTGGTAGGTGGAGTTTAGCCCTCCACCTGCGGGAGTATCAAGGAGTTGATCTGCGACGCGCAGGAAGTCTGTGCCAGAGGAGTCATCTGATGTGCTTTTGTTTGAGAGTTGCGTGGTGCGAGAAGGGCTGATGGCAGCGCTTCGTTTAAATACACCGCTCCCAGGAGTACTTGCCTTGTCAGTCGAACTTTTGGGTGAGCTGTCTTCAGACGCACCTGTGGCGTCGTCTTGTGTCGTCAAGTTCAAGGGAATGCTTGTACCGCACTTGGGGCAGGGGATTGGACCCTTGGGGTACTTCCCTTTCTTTGGCTTGAGTCGGAAGTATGCTGCACACCCTGGACAGGTGAGTTCGATAGTGCCGGGACTTGGCTCGCTCATTGATAGCAACTCATCTGGTGAAATCTGAAAAGTTGAGATAGTTGATGTGGCTGTGAGAGGAACAAACAAACATTGAAACCACAATACGCTCACACCGTCTGCATGTTAGCCTGCTTGAGGCAATGTCGCAAACAGCGCAATCTGTGTGATCCTCATGGATACAGGCGATGCTGTCAAATTATCGAGCGATCATTTTTCGTCTGTACATGATACATCAGGGTGATTGCACGGCTTTTCATAGCCTGCCCCAGCGTCTTCGGAGGGTCCACTCCACGCCGAGCAAAAGCAGGATAAGGAGGAAGATAAGTGCGCTGTCCCAGAGTTGAACGACCTTACGGCGGTTAACCTTGACGCTGCGGGGCTCCACAAACTGTGGTGTTACTGTGCCCTTGGCAAGGTCTGTGTAGGTGCCTTCTGAAACCTTTGCGATGCTTTCGAGGAGATCCTGTCGGGGGAGAATGTTCTGATATTCTTGCGAGTTGGGTACGATGAGCAGCATGCGTTGATCCGAGAGATCCTCCTTGCTATCCGCGCTTTTGACATGCGCTGACAGTTCGTAGACACCCTGTTGTTCAGGTGTAAAGGGGATCTCTGCCACACCTGCGCTGTTGGTTTTAAATGCGATCACCTGTGGTGGTGCAAGCTTCTCTTGTTGTGCTCCTTGATAAGGCAAGACACGACGCACAATCCGAAGTTCACCATCACGGTTTTGTGCAGGTGAGTAGTCGGGGTTGCTGACACGTACGGACAGGTTGACTTGTTGAGCAGGGAGCCCCGAGTCTTTGGCCAGCTCAAGTTTGACGAGTTTAAGCTCGGGGTCCTTGATGAGCCAACGGATGGCGTTGTGCCAGAAGAGTTGGTACTCACGTGGTGTGCCGCCATCTTTGAGCGATTCAAAGCTCCAGCGCCAGCTTGAGTCTGTGGTCATCGCCATCACGCGTCCCTTGCCATGGGCTCCGATGGTAATGACGGGCATAGGTTCACCGTTTGCGGTGAGTTTTGGGTGTGTGGCAAGGACAGTGCTCCCCTTTTTTGCTGCTCTGACAATGTTGGTGCCACGTTGTTCGGGAAGGTTCTTCCAAATTTTGGCATTTGTGGCGGGATCAAAAGCAAGCTGTGTGATGGGGTGCCGTTGTCCTGCCTCGGTCAGCTCGGGTCGAAAGCTTTGCATATCGATGAGCTTGCTTGTGCGAGGGGGGAGTTCAACAGGAAGAGCTGCTTCAATGGCGGTGTTATCATAGCCGCCACTGGCAAAGGAGAGATCTCCACCAAGCATCGCAAATCCGCCACCTTTTTCGATGAACTGTTCAATATAAGGCAAGTACCGCTTCATGCTGTAGGGGCCATAATTGAAGTTCTGAAAGATGACGAGATCAAATGATCCAAGCTCCTGTTCAAAGAGTTCTCGGGTAGGAAATGGAATCAGACTGAGCTCGTCGTTGGAGGCGTTGTGGAGGCTCTCATTGGTGCGCAAGATAAAGAAACTGATGAGATCCACGTTGGGATTTTGCTTGAGCAAGCGACGCATAAAGCGTTCATCCCAGCTTGGGCGCCCGACCACCTGAAGTGCGCGAATTTTATCGCGAATGATGCGCAATAAGAAGATGTCACGGTTGTTATCTTTGAGTGTTTCTCCATCAAGTTCAGGGACTTCAACCGTGTAGATCTCCTGACCAATTTGGCGAGGAACAAACTCAAAAGAGACCTTGTAGCTGGTTTCATCCTGCGTGATTTGAATTTCGCGTGTTTGCAAGGGTGCGCCCTCGCGAGTCAGCGTCACAGGAACAAGTTGTTCGCCCAGACCAATGGCCTGAATTTCAACATCCACGCTGACCTTGTTGTGTACAAACGCAAAGTCATCGCGCAGGATGCGCGTAATGGCGATATCCTTGACCTCATCCTTGTTGGCTGCGCCAAACGTATTGATGGGAGCATCCAGCTCTTTGAGTAGTGAGACACTTGTAGCATCAAGAGGTTCACCTTCCTTGGTGCGGTGTCCAAGCGCGCCAGTGTCGATGCCATCAGAGTAGAGGACCACACCACCAAGTTCACGATCGGCGAACTTGCTTTGAATGTCCTGGAGCGCCTCGCTCAGGTTGGAGTGCTGACCTGTGGGAGTGATCTTTTGCAGGTCTTGCAATGATGATTGAGCGGTTTCGGTAGGGGCTTTCCCATAGGAAAAATAGTGGAACTCGTGCTCTTCTTTGGATTGCTCCTCAAGAGCTGCAAATTGTGGGAGATCCTTTTGGACGCGCTCAAGTCGTGATGACTTGCCATCATCTACTTTCAGCGACATGGATGCTGAAGAGTCCACGAGCACCACGACGTGGTTCTTGACCTTGGAGATATTCTTGAGGTCCAGCGCAGGTTCAAGCAGCATGATCACGGCGACCAGATAGACCAGTGCACGCAAGGTCACCAGGGTCCATCGTCGGGTGGGTTTTAGTCCCTTGAGATCGTAGGCGCTGATGCCGATGACGAGAGCGCCAAGCAAGATGAGCATGACGATCCATCCTGGCCCCCAGTCACCCAACCACAAGAGATCACTGCTATTGTAGTCGCCAAAGATCATTCAACCTTCCAGTTTCTGCGCTTGAGAATAAAGGGGATATGTACCTGATCTTCCTTGTAATTCACGCAGAGCGCATACATCACAAGGTTGACGCCAAGGCGTATGGCATATTCGCGCTGGATTTCGCCACCTTCGACCTCGTATTCCCACTGGCCAAAGCCATCACGAGACCATGCGCCCATCATGTCAAACGAACTGAGGATCACAGGGACGCGATCTTGCTCGAAATATCCCTGCATACCTACCTCTGGCGCGAGTCGTCCACGAGGGTTGTTTTTGATGAGATAAAAGGACTTGTAGATGACATGGTTCTTGGGGATTTTCTGAGGTTTTTTATCAGGATAGATTCGTGCAAGTTCACGTCGAGCGGCGCGAAGAAAGGGGCCATCATCTAGCCCTTCACTTGAATCAACCACAAGTACACCACCACCTTGAAGCCAGGTTCTCAGAAGGTCGATCTGTTCATCACTCCACGGGTCAAAGTCGCCCGAGCCGCTTAAAAACAGCATGGGGTAATCAAAGATGTCCTTGCCAAGTAAGACCCGATTGTTTTCAGCGTTTACCTTGATGCTCGTGCGTTTCTCGACCTCTTGAAGGATACGTCGCAAGGAGGTCTTGCGCGTCAGCGGCTCTGACTTGTCAAGTCTCAGCCACCCCAACTCAAGCGCATCCTCCTCGCCCATGGCATGAGCCACGGTATGGTCAAGGAGCATGGAGGATGCTGCGGATGCAGCAAGGAGTCCACGGATGCTTTGGATTAAAAAGGTTCGCCGATTATGCATGTGTGAGTTGAACTGGCTTTTGAGGTGTAAGTGGTTTAAAAGTCGAACATTTTCTTGGCGAGTTCGAGGTATTTGGAGTTGCGATCCTCCTGGTGAGAGCCGAGGGACTTGGTGTCTTCGCCGCGTTCCTTGGCGAGGAGGTCCTGCGGGATCTCGTCCATAAAACGACTGGGCTCGCGAACTTCTTCCTTACCATAACGTGAGCGTTGGCTGGCCATGGTAAGGTAAAGGTATTCCTTGGCTCGCGTTATTCCCACATAGGCAAGACGTCGTTCTTCAGCGAGGTCCTTGAGACTATCCTTGCTGTTTTCATGTGGCAAGTAGCCTTCTTCCATTCCCACCATAAACACGACGGGGAACTCAAGGCCCTTGGATGAGTGGAATGTCATGAGGCGTACAGATGCGCGTTCTTCGTCATCGTCATTGCTTGAGCGATCGAGCATCAAACGAGTGAGGTATTTATCAAGGGAGCCACCGTGACGCTCGCAGAAGGAGCTGATGTCAGAGAGCAGGCCTTCAACGTTATCAATGCGTCGTCGGGCAATCTTGTTGTTGTTGTCTTGGCTGCGGAGGTAGTTCTCAAAGTCGAGACGGTGCATGAGTTCGCGGGCAGCCTCGGGGAGGCTACCTTGACCAGTCTTCTCGATGGTTGAGAACTTCTTATGGTAGACATCAAGAAGCTCAATGAAATCATTGAGTTTCGTGGCCACCTTGTGACCGATGCCCTCGATGCAGTCGGGGCGTTCGGCGATCATTTTGAGAGCCTCGTGGAAGCTCAGGTCATTGAGCAAGGCGAAGTCACTGATGCGTCCCATGAGGACGGGACCGATACCACGAGGAGGGAGGTTGACGATACGTCGGATGTTGTTCTCATCATTGAGGTTGTAGCAGACCTTGAGGTAGGCGACAAAGTCCTTGACCTCCTTGCGGTCGTAGAACTCCTGACCTCCGATGACTTCATAAGGGATGCGCCACTGTCGTAGGGCTTCTTCAAAGAGGCGAGCCTGGGAGTTTGAGCGGTAAAGGATAGTGAATTGTTCGTAACCGATGTTGAGGTCGAGGCGTACACGTTCGATTTCTGCGGCGACAAACTCGGCCTCATCGCGTTCTGAAGCACAGACGATCCAGCGAATTTTATCGCCGCCATCCTTGGAGCTCCAGAGGCTCTTTGCCTTGCGTTGTGTGTTGTTGGCGATGACCGAGTTGGCGGCGTTGAGGATGACGTTGGTGGAGCGGTAGTTTTGTTCAAGTTTAATGAGGCGAGTGCCTTCGTAGGCGTCTTCAAAGCCAAGGATATTGTCAGCCACTGCGCCACGGAAGCCGTAGATGCTCTGGTCATCGTCGCCGACCACGCACAGGTTCATATGGTCCTTGATGATCTCGTGGAGGAACATGAGCTGGGTGTGGTTGGTGTCCTGGTACTCATCGATCATGACGTACTTGAAGCGTTTGGCGTATTTCTTTCGGATCTCCTCATGTTCGGTGAAGAGGGTGACTGGGAGGCAGATGAGATCATCAAAGTCGACAGCGTTACGGCCCTTGAGCATCTGTTGGTAGTATTTGAAGACGCGTTGAGCAAAGGGTGTGTCGGGGTTGAATCGAAATTCGCGGAGTTCGGCGGGTTCACAGAAGGCCATTTTTGCGCGGCTGATAATGGCGAGCACGGCTTTTGGATCGATGACCTTGGGGTCAAGGCCGATCTCCTTGAAGACCTCCTTGATGATCTCGCGTTGGTCGGCGTCATCGAGGATGGTGAAGGGTTTTTTGTAGCCGAGCGCGTCGATGTCCTGGCGAAGGATGTCATTGCCAAGGCTGTGGAAGGTGGAGAGGTAGACGTCCTTGGCGTAATCCTTGCCGATCAGGTGCGCGACACGTTCGACCATTTCGGTGGCGGCCTTGTTGGTGAAGCTGACCGCGAGGATATGGCGAGGCTTGACGCCCTGGGAGATCAGGTAGCCGATCCTGTGTGTGATGACGCGAGTTTTTCCCGAGCCTGCGCCTGCGAGGATGAGCAGGGGTCCGTCCATATGACAGGTGGCCTCACGTTGCTGTGGGTTGAGCATGGGGAGGTTGAGCTTCTTGAGGAGAGCTTCGTCGACGTTGGACATGATCTTGCCGTGGGGATGATAAGATAGTGTTTTGAATGGGCTTTGGGGCGAATGTATCGCCCTTTGTGTATGCGTATAGTGAACTGATGTTCATGTTTTGCGCGCCGCTTGTATCATAGCAAGGCGCGGTCGTGAAGCAAGTAGCAGCGCGGCTTTGAAACAGAAGCTGGTGAAGAAACTTGAGATCTGAGTGATTTTCCAAGATAGTGCAGGTGGGAGACGCCTGAAGTGGGCTTACTTCGGTGCTTTGACCAGGTTGAACTGCAAAATGTGAAGAAATGAATTGTAACTAGAGGTAATCATGACTGTATCCAAGACAATGTCTCTGCGACCCCTGCTGTTGGCGTGTTGCGTGCCTGCGATGTTCGCGTTTTCGGTAGGCTGCTCCAAGGGCTCTGAATCCAATGCAGAGGCTGCACGATGCACTCTGGATGAGGACTGTGACTCGGGCTCCTACTGTGCTTCTGATGGCACATGCAATAGCACATGTGGCCCTGATAACGCATGTACCGATGGCAAGACGTGTACAGCACGTGGCCGATGTGAAGATCTTGCGACACCTTGTGAGCTTGCGTCTGATTGTACCATGCATCCAGGTGGCGATCCCTACTGTGATGGTGGCACCTCCATTGTGCCTGGAAACAGTGAGCGCTGTGCACTGCCCGAGGGGGCTGAAGAGCGCGTGTGCATCTACAACGATGAGCGCGTGGTGTGTTTGAACGGCTGTAATGAGGATACAGGTGAATGTAACCCCGAGATTCCCGACCCCTGTGAAGGCATCTCATGTGATATGCCTGAGGCGAACTCATGTAAGGACTCCATGACTCTGATCGAGTACAACGCTCAGGGTATTTGTGATGAAGGTGAGTGTTCTTACCAGTCCAGGGAAGTGAACTGCCCTACAGGATGTGAGAACGGTGCGTGTAATGCAGGTGTGTGTGAAGAGGGCACCTGTGATGAGGCGATGCCTTCGGCTGCAATTTGCTCCTCTCAGACCCCTGACCTTGCGATCTCCTATGGTGGAGAGGCAAGCTGCGTGGAAGATATGGGAATGCCAAAGTGTGAGTTTGAGGCTTCCTATGAGCTGTGTACTTACACTGGTGCAAGCTGTAGCGATGGTGCATGTGTTGATGCGATCGCACAGAGCGGTGAAGTGATCGTGTCCGAATACATGGTTATCCCCGCCGGTGATGATTCCGAGAAATTCTCCAAACAGTGGATTGAGCTTTACAACACCACGGATGCAGCGATCGAGTTGCAGGGATGGAGCATCGAGTATCAGACACAGTCACAAACACATGTGATCGCGCCTGGTGATGATGGCATGGGTTCTCTTGTCATTGAGCCCAAGTCTCACCTGCTGATCTCCAATGGTTCTGATCCTCTTGGTGATGGTACTGCGCCTGATTATCGCTACAGCGATATCTTGCTTGGCTACCAGGGCAAGCTCCTGATCAAGGATGGTGCTGGTGCAGTGGTGGACTATCTCTTCTGGGAGAATGGCTCCACAACTGATGCGAGCGCGCGTCAGATCAAGGCGGGCAACGAGCTGAGCGCGACGGCCAACGACTCTCCTGATGCATGGTGTCCAAACCTGTCGGATTCCTTCGGTAGCACAGGTGGTTATGGTACTCCTGGTGCAACCAATAGCGCGTGTTCGGATGATCCCTGCGCAGGTAGGACCTGTGATGCAAAGCCTGAGAGTTACTGTAAGGATCTCTCCACTGCGGTGGCTTATACTGTGGATGCACCAGTCTGTCAGGTGTCTCGATTTGGAAGTCCCTACTGTGATTACGTGCCGATGGAGCAAGCCTGTGAGGGGGATACACCTTACTGCTTGAGCGGTGGCTGCATTGCTGCACCTGATAATATCGCAAGCCAGCCTGGTCAGTTGATTATTACCGAGGTCATGGGCGACCCGAGTGGAACAGACACCGAGCGTGAGTGGATCGAGGTGTACAACACCACAGACTCCGAGGTTTCATTGTTTACGCTCAAGATTGAGGACAATGAGGAGGGCAACAAGTTTAGCTCTGTCGAGATCCTTGATCCTTCAGCAGTTGTACCTGCCAGGGGTTATGCTGTGCTCGCGACCAATGTGGACAGCATGATCAACGGTGGAATTGAAAACGCCTATGTGCTTGGTAAAGGCGTGCTCAAGAACACTCCCGATGTGGATATGGCCACAGGTGTGAGCGTGATGACGCTTCGCCTTGTGACCGCCGATGATATGCTGATTGATGAGGCGTATTATGGCACTCCTGTCAGCGGTGAAGCGCAGCAACTTTCACTCTCCACCTATACAGATGCAGGCGTGACTGACTTCGCACCACTGAATGATACCGAGGCTAATTTCTGTTTGGCGACAGTTGATTACGGTATGATGAGCGGAAAAGGTAGCCCAGGTGCTGCCAATGAGGAATGTCCTTGATTCTTACATGGTTTAGGGGATAAAGATGGGGCCAGGTTTGCTAGCAAACCTGGCCCCATCTTTATCCCTGATTCCTGACAGAGTCAGATGGACCTTTTTCACACATTCGTTCTTATTACATTTGAAGTTAGAGACACACGGACATGATTTACCCCAGGAAATATGGAGCAGTTGTCATTGGTGGTGGTCACGCAGGCTGCGAAGCAGCGCATGCACTGGCGACCATGGGGATCAAGACACTGCTGTTGACGATGAACATCGATACAATCGGCCACATGAGCTGCAACCCCGCTATCGGAGGTGTCGCCAAGGGCCACCTCGCCAAGGAGGTTGACGCACTTGGTGGCGTGATGGGACGCATCGCAGATGCAGCATGTATTCAGTATCGTCGCTTGAACATGAGTAAGGGCCCTGCGGTGCGCTCAAGTCGTGGACAGTGCGATATGCTTGTCTACCGCAAGGAAATGCAGCAGCTCATGATGAATATCCCTGGCCTGGACATCAAGCAGGGGAGCGTCGAGGATTTGCGCCTTGAAGAGCGTGAAGGCAAGATGCACATCACAGGCGTGGTCACAAAACTTGGCGTGACCTACGAGACAGACAGCGTGGTGATCACCGCAGGTACATTCCTGCGTGGCTTGTGTCATGTGGGTCTTCAAAACTTCAACGCAGGTCGTGCAGGCAGCAAAGCAAGCGTTGGCCTCGCACATACGCTCGCCAAAATGAACCTCGACATGGGCAGGTTGAAGACAGGCACCACGCCAAGACTTGATGCCAGAACCATCGACTGGGCTCAGCTTGAAGAGCAACCAGGTGATACTCCTCCTCGCAGGTTCTCATTCTATCATGAGCCTCCGATGCTTGAGCAGGTCTCCTGTTACATCACCTACACCAACCCCAAAACCCACGATGTGATCCTCGCCAATACCGATCGTTCACCCATGTTCACGGGCAAGATCGAGGGCATTGGCGCGAGGTACTGTCCAAGTATTGAGGACAAGGTGACACGCTTTGCGGACAAGGAGAAACACCAGATCTTCCTTGAACCTCAGGGGCTTAACACCAATGAGGTTTACCCCAGTGGTATCTCTACAAGCCTGCCTATTGATGTGCAGATCGAGATCCTCAAGACCATTCCTGGCCTTGAGAAGGCCGAGATTATGCGTCCTGGTTATGCGGTGGAGTATGACTGTGTGAACCCCATTCAGCTTCATCCCACGCTTGAGCTTCGCGGTATCTCTGGCCTCTTCCTCGCCGGGCAGATTAACGGCACCTCGGGTTACGAGGAAGCCGCAGGTCAGGGGCTTGTTGCTGGTATTAATGCGGCGCTGAAGTTGCGTGGAGAAGACCCGTTCATCCTTGGTCGTGATGAGGCATACATTGGTGTGATGATCGATGACCTCGTGACTCGTGGCGTGGATGAGCCTTACAGGATGTTTACAAGTCGTGCGGAGCACCGCTTGATCTTGCGTGAAGACAATGCGGACTGGCGTCTTGCTGGTCATGGTCGCAGGCTTGGCTTGCTCGATGATGATGCATGGGGCAAGTTCACACGCAAGAAAGAACAAATTGATCAGGTTCGTCATGCGCTTGCAGAGGTTATGGTTGGAGCAAATGCGCTCAACCAAGATATTTGCTCACGGCATGATCTTGGTGTGTTAAGCAAGGGCGTCTCTCTTGAGGAGATGCTCCGCAGGCCCGAGAACGACTTGCAAAAAATCGCTCCTCTTGTGGCTGAGGTCGCTCCTCAACTTGATCTGAGCGCGATTACTCCAGAGGTCGCCGAGGCGATCGAGGTGCAGGTCAAGTATGATGGTTACATCAAGCGTCAGATGCGCGTGATCGAAGAGCAAAAAGAGATGGAAGGGCATGTGATCCCCGATGAGATTAACTATGAGGATGTGCACGGGCTCTCAAATGAGGTGCGTCAGCGACTTCTCCAGGTCAGACCTCACACGGTGGGGCAGGCATCACGCATTCACGGCGTGACTCCTGCCGCAATTTCTGCTCTCCTTGTACATATGCGTGCGGCGTCCTGATTTTCTCACTGTGTTGCGAGGTTTTTATGAGTCTTGTGAAAGAGTTATACGGTTCGGAGGAGTTTCCCGCTTCAGTGCAAGCGCTCTATGATGCAGACCAGGAGTTTGGTCTGATCAGTTATGATCTTGAGCTGAAGATGTACGAGGGTTATGAGACCGAGGATGACACAAATTTTTGGTTTGATGGTCCTCCCTCGGTCAAGATGATCACTCTCGGGGTAGGAGGCGATGGCGCGTTGTACGCGTTATGGTGTGTGGATGGTTGTGAACCCAAAGATGCACCTGTCTGCTATCTTGGTAGTGAAGGTTCAGGAAACACACTGCTCGCTGCATCAAGCGTGGAGTTCATGGAACTGCTCGCTACAGGCAGAGAGTGGTGGCCTTACGACGAGAAGTTTGGCGACCCTTCACAGCCAATCAAGGAGGGTAGCAAGATCGCCAGGTTTATGAGCTGGTACAAGGAGACTCACGGGGAGCCGCGCGCTCCCGAGGTTATCCGTCAGGAGGCCATTGAACGCCATGGGGATTTTGCTGCATGGGTTGATGCTGAGGTCGCAGGTTAGCATTATAATGACGCAAAAAAGAGCAAAGGGGCGGCCAGTTGACTAGTCAACTGGCCGCCCCTTTGCTCTTTTTTGCGTCTAGGTTGATTATATCACGCGGAGTTTGTTTTTGCGGAAGTCAGGAGCATCCACGTGGATGAAGCTTGTCATCTCAAACAGGCGAGAGAAGATGCGATCGCCGATACGCTCAGCGAGTGTCTCGCGGGTGATGCGGCGGATGTCATCGTTTGCAACATCGGAGTATTTGAACTTGTCGGGACGGATTTGATAGTTGCTCGTAAAGAGGGTGGTGCGCCCGAGGTTGTAGCGTTTGGAGATGAGCTCATCGAGGACGGAGAGCTGCCATTCGTTGTTCACGCCCTTGCCGAGTTCATCAATGGCGAGGACTTCCACTTCGACAAGAGGGAGGATAATGGCGGTGTCGCCTTTGCCCTGATCGAACTGAAGTCGCAGTGAGCTTAAGAGGTGAGAGAACTCGACGAAGCGTGCGTTGATCCCTTTTTCGAGCGTGATTCTGTGAATGAATGCGCTCATGAGGTGTGTCTTTCCACCGCCTGGGGGGCCATGGAGGAGGAATCCTTTATCACCAGGCAAGAAGCTGTTGGCGTAGCGAAACAGGTCGAGGTGAATGCGGCCCATGTTGGAGGTCGTGCGCTCGAAGTTCTCGAAGGTTTTTTCGCGATAGTGTGCAGGGATGTGTGAGTCGTTAAATGCCTTGATGCGCTGTCTCATGGGTGCGCAATCGGGGCAGGGGGCAGCATAGCGATAGCCGCGATTATCCTTGATAAAGATGAACCCTTCATCCTCACAACGCTGGCACTCTTCATGGCAGTGTGGGCAAATCTTGGCTTGCGCCAGGCTAAACAGACCATTGGAGCTTTTGGCGACAAAGGTTTGGTAACGTCGCTCATTGCAGTGCTCACAGGCCTGTCTGTTCTGTGCTCTTGGGCTTTGCATGGTGGTGTTTGGGGTGTGGGGAGTGAGGGATTTTGTGGTGCGAGCATCATCTGATGCCAGACGTTCCACTATAGAGGATCTTTGCAGAATAGTGAACTGATGTTCTTGTTTTGGTGCGTTTTGTGTTGTCTATGTTGTTGGTTTTGTTGTTTTATTTTGTATGTTGTGCGCCGTGGTTTTGAACATCGTGTGAGCGTTCCAGTGTGAAACGATCAAAGAGCGTGATCAGGCGGGTTATTGTGGACGGTTGTGAGGTTTACCGTCGTTGACAAAGATAGGTTTACCCTCGATCAGGTGCTGGTAAAGAAGCTCTTCGTTGGCTTCATCATCTTCAATGACACTATCAACAAACAGTTCAATGTCTTCGGTGCTCTTCAATTGTGGTCTTTTCTGGAGTGGTCATGGTTCACCTGTGTAGATTTGTGGATTGAATTATAATATCTGAACGGGCGTATAGTACCTTGTCACGGGGGGGATGCAATCCTGTTTTTATGTGATGAGATAAGAAAACGCGGAAGGGGCGGCCTGTTGCATTCGCAATAGGCCGCCCCTTCCGCGTTTTCTTATCTCATGAAAAGGCGAAGCCTTATGAGCGCTTACGACGCCTGAACAGACCCACAAGGCCGAGCAAGGCGAGCGGAGCGAGATCGGAGGGCTGCCCCCCTTGTGATTGCTGACAACCACCTGTGAGGATGAGGTCCGCATAGGGGTCATCTTCCACAGTCACGCTGACGCTGTTGCTGTTTGCCACAAGACCATCCTTGCTGGATGTTGCGGTGATGGTGTGATCACCAGAGGTCACATCACTGACGTCAAGGCTCCAGTCACCGTTGTCATCCGAGGTTGTGGTTCCCACAGACTCACCGTCAATGAAGACCTCCACATCAGCACCAGGCTCTGTGGTACCTGTGACGGTGAAGTCAGCAGGGACAGTGTCACCATCAGCGGGTGTGGTGATGGCAACCTCAAGCGGAGCGAGCGTGTCATCCACGGTGACTGTGATCGTGTCAGAGTCACCTGGAATACGCGCCTCGATGGTGTGCATGCCAGCGTCGAGACCATCCACAGGGATACTCCAGTTACCGTTCTCATCCGAGGTTGTGGTGCCAACGACCATGCCATCGACGAGGAGTTCGACCTCTGTATCTGCCTCGGTTGTACCTACGACAGTGAAGTCAACGGGCACAGTGCTTCCATCAGCAGGTGTGGTGATGTTGACCTCGGCAAGCATCGCTTCAAGATCCACGGTGACTGTGACAGAGTCAGTCTCACCATCAGAGGTGGCATCAATGGTGTGCTCACCTTCTTCAAGACCTGTGATGTCGAAGGTCCAGTCGCCATTCTCATCGGCGGTTGTGGTTCCCACCACGGTGCCATCCACAGAGATGGTCACGTCTTCGCCAGGAGTGCCTGTACCCGTGACGGTGAAGTCTGCGGGGACAGTCATGCTGTCGGCCGGGAATGTGATATCGAATGCAGGAGCTTCGACGACCACGACGTTCACAGTATCTGCAAGAGATGGGGTGCGTGCCTCAACCTCATGCATGCCTTCAGCCTGTTCCGTGACATCAAAGCTCCATGTGCCATCCTCGCCGGCAACGACCTCGCCGACCTTGACGCCATCCACGAAGATCTCCACGGTTTCACCCGGAGTCGCCACACCGCTGACAGTGAAGTCAGGCATGACAGTGCTTCCATCGGCGGGCTGTGTGATATCAAGCAGGTCCTGCACAGGGTAGGAAATGTCAAGATAATCAGGGACATCGTTGCCGTTGAGGTCAAGCGCATCCGAGGGGTTGCCATCGAGGTTTGGATCTGCGCCTTCATCACGTGTGGGGATGCCGTCACCGTCATCATCCACATCAAGGTAGTTGGGTGTGCCGTCCATATCTGTGTCAAGGAGCGTTGCTGGTGCATTGTCTCCAAGCTCAAATGTGGTCAACACGTTGTCGTTGTCATCGTCCGTGTCAAACACGTCAGCAATGCCATCCATGTCCGTGTCACGAGGAGCGCTGGCATCGGGGACTTCGACACCATCAAACACACCGTCACCATCGGTGTCGGGGTTTGTGGGGTCACTGCCGACAAGACGCTCATCACCATTGCTCAGGCCATCCATGTCTGTATCGCCTGTGTCACAAGCAAGCGCGTCAGGGTTGGGATTACATGGGTCAAGAGGATCGGGATCGATGTCGTTGGGAACGCCATCAAGGTCCGTGTCACCAAACTGGCAGGCAAGCGCTGAGGAATCAGGATCGCAAGGATCAAGATAATCAGACACGCCGTTCATGTTGGTGTCGTCGTTGCTGTAATCGCCATCCATGTTCACGTCCTCATCACGAGTCAGGACGCCATCACCGTCGTCATCGGGATCAAGGTAGTTCGGTAATGTATCGCCAAGCAACGCGTCTGCGTTGTCATTGGTGGGATCGCCGTCACCATCAAGATCCTCGTCGCGAGTGAGGATGCCGTCGTTGTCATCATCCTCGTCGAGGTAGTTGGGGGTGCCGTCGCCATCGGTGTCGTCGTTGTCGGGGTTTCCATCACCGTCGAGGTCTTCGTCGATGTTGGGGATACCGTCGCCATCGAGGTCACCATTGGGGCCATCCTGGTCATTGGGATCAAGCCAGTCAGGAGTGCCGTCACCATCGGTGTCGTGTTCGTTGTAGTTACCGTCGCCATCGAGATCCTCGGAGAGTGTGGGTTTGCCATCACCATCGTTGTCAGGATCAAGATAGTCAGGAGTGCCGTTCATGTCGGTATCATCGTTGACAGGATTTCCGTCGCCATCAATGTCCTCGTCGATGGTGAGCACGCCGTCATTATCATCGTCCGTGTCGAGATAGTTGGGGGTGCCGTCCATGTCAGCGTCATCGTTGGTAGGATCGCTGTCGCCATCGATGTCCTCGTCGGCAGTCAACACGCCGTCGTTGTCATCGTCTGTGTCGAGGGCATCGATGATGCCATCCATATCGGAGTCCTGAGGTGCGTTGACATCGGGAAGTTCGGTGCCATCAGGGATGCCATCACCGTCGGTGTCAGGATCTTCAGGGTTTGTGCCCTGTGCACGCTCGTCGCCGTTGGTGATGCCGTCCATGTCCGTGTCACCTGTGTTGCATGCCAGTGCATTTGCATCAGGGACGCAGGGATCGAGAGGCTCGGGGTCCATGGTGTTAGGTACGCCGTCGCCATCAGGATCGCCGTTGATGCAGGCCATGGAGGTGTCATCAGGATCACAGGGGTCGAGGTAATCAACAAGGCCGTTCATGTTGGTGTCATCATTGCTGAAGTCACCATCCATGTTCACGTCTTCATCTGCTGTGAGCACGCCGTCACCGTCGTCATCGGGATCAAGGTAGTTGGGCACCATGTCACCAAGGATAGCATCGCTGTTATCGTTGGCAGGTGTGCCGTTTCCATCAAGATCCTCGTCACGCGTCAGGATGCCATCATTGTCATCGTCGACGTCGAGGTAGTCAGGAGTACCATCTGCATCGGTGTCATCATTGGTGGGATCGTTATCGCCATCAATGTCTTCGTCCGCAGTGTTCACGCCATCGTTATCGTCATCGACGTCGAGATAGTCGGGTGTGCCGTCTGCGTCGGTGTCATCGTTTGCGGGGTTTCCATCGCCGTCGATGTCTTCATCCACGGTGAGCACGCCATCGCCGTCGTCATCGACGTCGAGATAGTCAGGTGTGCCATCGTTGTTGGAGTCATCGTTGGTGGGGTCGCCATCGTTGTCGATGTCTTCATCAGCAGTCAGGACGCCATCATCATCATCGTCTGTATCAAGCGCGTTGATGAGTGTGTCGCCATCGGTGTTGATGGGTTGTGAAGGATCGCTGCCCACTTCGGTGCCATCATCGATGCCATCGCCGTCGGTGTCAGGATTCATGGGATCGGTGCCGATGCCATCTTCCACGCCATTGGTCAGACCATCGCCATCGAGGTCGCCGCTTGGACCGTCCTGGTCATTGGGGTCAAGCCAGTTGGGTGTGCCATCACCATCGGTGTCGTGTTCTTCGTAGTTACCGTCGCCATCAAGATCCTCGGAGAGTGTGGGTTTGCCATCACCATCGTTGTCGGGATCAAGATAGTCAGGTGTGCCATCGTTATCCGTGTCATCATTGGTAGCGTCGCCATCACCATTGATATCTTCGTTGATGGTGGGAACACCGTCGTTGTCATCGTCAGCATCAAGGTAGTTGGGGAGCGCATCACCATCAGTGTTGTCAGTGCGTGCGTCGCCGTCGCCATCCAGATCCTCGTCACGAGTGAGGATGCCATCGTTGTCATCATCGGCATCAAGTGCGTTGATGAGGTTGTCGCCATCGGTATCCACAGGATCATTGATGTTTGCGACCTCCACGTTGTCACGCAGGCCATCACCATCGCTGTCGAGGTTCTCGGGGTCGGTGCCGATGGTACGTTCCTGACCGTTGGTAAGGCCGTCCATATCGGTGTCACCCGAGTCACATGCAAGGGCATTGGGGTCTGGCACACAAGGATCACTGTCATCAGGGTCCATGTTATTGGGTGTGCCATCGCCATCGCCATCACCTGTACCACAGGCGGGGTCGTTAGGATCAGGTTCACAGGCATCAAGGTATTCTGCGATGCCATTTCCGCCAATGTCATCGGAGGGATCACCGTTGGTGTTGATGTCCTCATCAGCAGTCAGGACGCCATCGTCGTCATCGTCGTTATCAAGAGCGTTGATGAGTGCGTCACCATCGGTGTTGCGTCCACCTTCAGCATCTTCACCAGCAAAGCACTCGCCTGTCACGGCGATGGTGCCATCACAGAGGCCATCGCCATCAGTGTCTGCGTTGTCAGGATCGGTGCCGATCAAGTCTTCCTGTTCATTGGTGATTCCATCGCGATCAGGATCGCCCTGGGGACCATCGTTATCGTTGGGATCAAGCCAGTCAGGAGTGCCGTCACCATCGGTGTCGTGTTCGTTGTAATCGCCATCACCATCGAGATCCTCGGAGAGTGTGGATTTGTTGTCCCCATCATCATCAGCATCACGGTAGTTCGGGAGTGCATCGCCATCAGTATTGTCGTTGGCGGGGTTGCCGTCGCCATTGATGTCTTCAGCAGCCGTCAACACGCCATCATTATCATCATCCGTGTCGAGATAATCGGGCAGGTCTGTGCCATCGGTGTTCTGAGCATCAGAAGGGTTACCATCGCCGTTGGGGTCAGGGTTCTCCAGCGCAGTCAGGACAGTATCGTTGTCGTCATCGGCATCAAGGTAGTTGGGGAGCGCGTCACCATCGGTGTTGTCGTTGGTGGGGTCTCCATCGTTGTTCAGATCTTCATTGGCGGTGTTGATGCCATCGTTGTCATCGTCAGCATCGAGTGCGTCGATGAGCATGTCGCCATCGCTGTTTTGACCGTTAACAGCGTCCTCACCTGCGACACATACGCCAGCCACGGCGATGGTGCCATCACAGAGGCCGTCGCCATCAGTGTCTGCGTTGGTGGCGAGTGTGCCAATCATGGACTCCACGGCATTGGAGATGCCGTCGCCATCTGTGTCACCTGTGGCACATGCTGGATCGTTGGGATCAGGGTTACATGGGTCCACAGGATCTGGGTCGGTGGTGTTTGGTTCACCGTCGCCATCAGGATCACCTGTAGGACATGCCAGTGAGTTTGCATCTGGAACACATGGTTCAACCGAATCAAGTGTGCCGTTTGTGTTGCTATCGATCGCTTCTGCGCTTGTGTCGAGCGCGTCAGCATCATCGTTGTCATCCAGGTAATCGGGGAGCATATCTCCGCCGATGAGCATGAGGTCTGTGTTCAATGCATCCGAGGGATCGCCGTCACCGTTGGGATCTGGGACCTCGTTTGCGGTGAGCACGGTGTCGTTATCATCATCGGTGTCGAGATAATCGGGCAAGTCTGCGCCATCTGTGTTCTGAGCGTCAGAGGGGTTGCCATCGCCGTTGGGATCTGGGTTCTCAAACCTTGTGTGGATGCCATCGTTGTCATCATCGACATCGAGGTAATCAGGCGTATCTGCGCCGTCCGAGTTTTGTGCGTCGGAGGGGTTGCCATCATTGTTTGCGTCAGGGTTTTCAAACGCCGTCAGGATGCCATCATTGTCATCGTCAGGATCAAGGTAGTTGGGCAGCATGTCGCCATCGGTGTTCAACCCTGCCTCATAGATATCGTAGATACCGTCGCCATCACTGTCTGGTTCAAAACCAGTCATGCCACCATTGGGACGCTCAATGTCGCCCACGTTGGGCATGGTGTTGGAGTTCTGAGGTGTAGCACCATATGGAATCGGTGTGCTGTTGTTGTTGCGGGCGTATGTGCCCGCAAGACCGTGGCTGACATCAGGAGCGCATGTACCATTGAGCGTTTCGAGGAAGATCCTCCCGCCAGCGCCACCGCCGCCTGTGCCGTGTGCATCGCCTGTTCTGACATTACCACCGTTGCCACCTTGGGCGCGAAGGTCTGTGCAGTTGGCTGTACCTTCAATGCGGAGGATGATGGCACCGCCAGCACCACCACCACCAGCGCCATCGTTACCTGCTGTGACGGGAGAATCTCCCGTGGTCGCGACGCCCGCACCGCCACCATTTGCAGAGAGGACACCAGAGCCCGAGAGCGCCTGTGCGCGAAGGTATATGACGCCGCCGCCATCACCGCCCGAGGTGTTCACATTGTTGTTTCCGTGTCCTGCGCCGCCGCCACCACCAAAGGAGAGATGGGAGGAGAAGGGGTAGCTAACTTCAGCGCCACCATAACCGCCTGTGTTTCGACCCACAGCGGGCATGGAATTTGGTTCCTGATCCGCGATCCATGTGCGCCCGCCGAGTCCGCCTTCGCCACCGTGACCGCCGCCGCCGCCACCCGAGTTGTGGCAGATACCGCCACCTGCACCTGTGCCTCGGTTGCCTCGGCCTGTGGCGCTATTGCCATAAAAGTCAAAGAGGTAGCCTTCGCCCTTGTTAATGCCATCGGGGTAGCTTTCATCAAGACCTGTACAGGCAAAGTTACTGCTACCGTTGCGTTTGGCACCGCCACGAAATCCCTTGAAATCCACGTTCACCGCGGAGTTTGCGGCCATTGTGATCTCGCCTTGGACCAGTGCTGCGACCACGCCGCCTGTGTTTCCATCCCAATCGGGAGCTGTGATCGATGCGCCCGAGTTCAACGTCAAGGATGTGTATTCGGGGACAACAATCACCTGACCGCCATCCTCGTCGTATGTGTTGTTCAGCGGTTCTGTCAGCGTAATGTTGGGGCCTGCCGCCTGTGCAACACGTGCAAACTCCCAGTGGCCTACGCCCTGTGTGCTGATATCAAACGGGCCTTGATCTCCACTTGCTGGAGGGGTGGAGGGCTGGCCTGATGCCTGCCACACCATGATCAGGTCGCCCGCATTGACTGTGCCACCATTGTCTACTGTAAGCGTGGTGTCTCCCTGACTTGCGCTGCTGATTCCCACATAGCTGTTAATCACCACATTGGGTGCGCTAATGGTCAGGCTTCCATCCTGACCATTACCCAGGCTGAAGTAGTCTGGACCCGCAAAGACAACGGTGGGATCGGTGAAGCTTAATGCGCCTACACACGCCAGTCCGATGACCGAGGGGAGTGATAGTTTTTGTCTCATGATTCTACTTTGGGTTGTAACACTCTGTCTGCTCTCAATAAAAAAATGAAGAAATATTAAAATCCTGCACTTTTTTATTAAACAACAATACGAGTGTGTCGTTTGTAACCAGTGACGTGGTGATGACGTCTGGCTATAAGTTACCTCTTCAAAAATGTAAGAGAGTGGTTCTCTATCCTTGGAAATAATCACCTTGCAGTCGAAAGTCAATAGCCTAAGCGTTTGATAAAAAAGAAGACGCCGACACTACTTGCGTAGTGTCGGCGCCTTTTTTTGTTTGCTAAATTAGCCTGGCGTCTTGAAATAAGTTCCTAGTTGCAACCCATGACAGGAGCCTGTCCAAGACCACTGAAGGTGTCCTGAGGAAGCTCATTGAAGTAGGTGGATACATCAAACGCGTCCACGCCGTTGTAAGGTGTGAAGTTGCAACGATCGTAGGTGGCGTTTTCCCACAACCTGGAACCAGGGTTTGTGGCGTACTCACCAAATGCATCAAACAAGGTGTCTGTGCCTTCATCGTAAGTGTCAGCACCGCCACCAAGTTCTGCAAAGAGAATCAGGCGGTCATCACCGTTGAAGCTTGTGACACCATCTTCAATGTCACAGGCGGTCTTGTCGGACATCTGTGCGTTACAGATGACGTAGGTTTCGCCTGCGGCGAGCGTGCCTGTGAGAGCAAGCTCGGAGGTGCAGTTGGTGTTGTTACCGTTGACCTGACAGAGTGTCACGCCGTCCATGGTCACATCGCTTGAGCCACAGTTGTAAAGCTCTACAGCCTTGTTGAAGCTTGCGCCTTCCACGACCTCGGAGATGATGAAGCACTCGGAGGGGAGGGTGGAGATGGTGACTGTTGTGCTCACATCCACACCACCAGAAGAGACAGTGATTGTGCCTGTTCCTGTGGCGTTTGCACCAGCGGTCACGTCAAAGTCGACAGTCAAGCTACCTGCTGGGATGACGACAGTGCCGCTTGCCACGCTCAGATCTCCTGTGGTGGAGATCTGTGCTGTGCTCAGACCGCCTTGCACGCCAGGAACATCAAATGTTGCTGTCATGGTCAGTGTGCCAGAGGGTGCGACGGATGGGTTCTGTGGATCGAGGCTGACGGGCTCACGTGGTGTGGTGAGGTCATATACGGTCACGGAAGTGGTGTACATGTCACCCATGTAAGATGCTGTCACATCGCCAGAACCTGTCACAAGTGTTGTGGTGAGAGGCACAGAAGCGGACTTCTCGCCCTGAGCGATTGTGACGGTTGCAGGGCCGCTGACAACGCCAGAGTAGGAGAGGTCAATGGTCAGGTCACTGAGTGCAGGAGATGTAACCTCCACAAGCAGCTCTGGTGTGCTCTGTGCTTGCACTTGGTTGGTCTCCACAAAGACCTCTGCGTGGTTGAATCCAAGCAATGCAGCAGGACCTGTGATGAGGTCGTTTGCATCGCGTGGGGAGATTCTGTTTCCATCGCTGCTGGAGAATCCACGGTAGACCACGGAGCCAATGACGGAGTTGAAGGTGTCGCCCACAGCGGGCTTCTCAAATGCAAAGAGTGTGTCATCCACGTAGAGACCACTGGTGAGGATCACCTCGCCGTACTGGTCGTAGCTTGAGACGTCAGCAACTTCAACGTTGTCCACCTGAACAAGCACGCCTTCGTAGGCTTCGCCTTTTGCGCCTGTTCTGAGGATATCTGCTTCGCTCACGGACACAGGCGCAGGAACCTGACCAGAACCTGTCACGCTCACGGTGGGGTTGGTCAACTGCACGCCACCGAAGTATTCACCGACGGTTGCTTCGATCTCGACGAGATCACCTGCTGTGAGGGCAGGCATGAAGTCAGGCGCGTAGACGTAGAGGCCAGAGTAATCTGGTGCGACGTAAGCGGCGGAGTCTTCAGGAACCTGAATGAAGAAACCGCTTGAGCCAAAGCCTGTCACGACAGCGTCGCGGATGACGATGAAGTCGCCTTGAGACACGTTGTCTTCCTGGTTGACTGCATAGATGCTGGCAGGACATGCGCCGTTGTTGGGGTTGGCTGCTTCAGGACATTTGTCGCAGACATCGCCCTGACCATCGCTGTCGGTGTCGAGCTGATCTTCGTTGGGTGTGGTGGGGCAGTTGTCTGCGTCGTTCAAGATGCCGTCGCTGTCGCGATCGTCAGGGTTGAACATGGCACACATGTCGCCAGGACCACTCACAGGGCAAACATCACAGGAGTCGCCTGTATCATCTGCGTCGAAGTTGGGTTGCTCGTTGCTTGAGAGAGGACGCTTGGGGTTGAAGATTTCAGGGCAGCTATCTTCGCTGTCGGCAATACCATCACCATCGGCGTCTTCTGCGCTGGACATTCCAGTATACTCTTCAGGGCGGAACGGCACACAGGATGGCTCGTTATCAGGAGTGCCACAGAAGAAGAGTGGGTAAGGAGGATTGTTTGCTTCGGAGGTGAGGGTTGCCACGGTGGAGCCTGTATCAAGCTCTGCACACACCTTCTGCATGGCACCACATACGTCCATGGTTTCACACTTGGCAGCATCTGCTGCGGGGAGGAGTGCGTCCACGAGACCTTGCTCACCGTACAGAGGCATACCACCGCGCATCACGAGGCCGATATCTGCCGAGGTGCTTTCGATGACTGCGCGGTAACCAGCACCAAGCTGAGAGCCATCAAAGATCACAAGGTCAGCAATTTTGCCAGCAGTGATGGAACCAAGGCGGTCATCAATACCGAGCGCGACAGCGCCATTGATGGTCGCCATCTCGAAGAGCTCGCGCTGTGAGAATGCCTGGTTGTAGTGATTTGTGTTCAGGTAGTTTGCACATGCAAGTTCACGCTGCATGTTCATGGAACCACTGATGATCCAGTCTGTACCAAGCGCGATCGTCACGCCAAGACGACGGTACGTCATGATGTCTGCGGTTTGACCATAGAGATCCACGTTTGTACGTGGTGACCACACGAGCTTGGAGCCCGATGCGCCCATGTCTGCAATGTCAGCAGCGGTCAGACCGATACCGTGAATGATCGAAGTGTTCTGCGCGATAAGATCGTTACCGCTACCACCGTTGAGACATTTGAACTCGTTGTTCGCCTCAAGGTCAATACCTTCGGAGACGTGTGGGAGATAAATGGTGTTCTCTGTCAGCACGCTCTCGGAGTCGACGCGAGGATATGTACAGCCCGAGTCGAACAGGTCGCCGTCGCTGTCACCAAGAGGGAAGGTCTGATACTCCACGCGGAGGTTCTCAAGACCTTCGTTGTTGGAGATCTGGTCGAGGTTACGCACAAAGCCCGATGCGCCAGCGCTACCTGCGATACTTGTTGTACCAGCGAGCAAGTGGCGAAGTTCGGAGTACTGAACAGCTTCAGCCTTGTTGTTGCTGCCGTTGCTCTTGACGCTCTGGTGGCCACGGAGACCTTTTCTCCAGTCATGTCGGTGATCAAAGCGCTCATTACCGTGTGCCTTGGGTTCGCCGTTGGCGTTGAATCCAAGGTGGTCGTGTGCGTTCATGAGGCCAGGGGAGATGACACCATCCGCACACTCCACAAGGGTTGCGTCCTGTGCGCTCGCATCATCTTCGTAGTCACAGCCCACGTAGAGGATCTTGCCGTTCTCAACGCCGCCTTCATAGACGACTGCGCCGCCTTCGTAAATTTTGCCGTCTGCTGCGAGCACAGTGCCTCGGACAACCACGTTGGCGCCTGAGCCAGGTGTGACCTGACAGAGTGAACCTGCGCTGGATGCCACGGGCATGGCACATGTAACAACATCTCCTCCTGGCGTGGTCATGTCAGGAGTCATGTCCTCGGTCATGTCAGGTGTCATGTCCTCAGTCATGTCAGGATCGATGACCATGTCGGGATCGTCGTCCATGTCAGGATCATCGTCCATGTCTCCATCGGTTGTACCGGAGTCAGAGGGCATGTCCTGTGTATCAGTCATGTCTGGAGTGTCATTGTTGCCATCGCAGGATGAGCAGGCGCTGTTGGTCTGCACAGAGCAAAGGAGCAGCAACATCAAGAGTCGTTTACTTGTTGGCATGGTTGAAAGCCCTTGTGTGTAAAACGTGTAAGCTGATGAGATATAATTGTTTTGAGCGTATAAAAATACACCCGCCGAAGCGTTGCTTTCTGAAAAGCGGGCTTTGGCGGGTGTATGTTTGCAAGAAGTGAATCAAAACGCAAAGGGACATTTATGTGACGTTTTGTTTATGTGTCATAAGTGTGCTTAAAAGCGTCTGTCTTAGCCATATATTTGCAGGGTCCTGTTCCAGGTGTGCGCTCCAGCTCATCAGGGTCAGGACATGAGGCAATTGCACAGGAGGAGCGTGCAGCCTTTGTGGTGTAAAGTGCTGCAACGCTTCTGATTTTGGTAAGGTGATAGCCAGACCAAGCTCATCCACGACCATCTTGACAATCGCAAGCGAGTGGATTGTCATGGCTACATTGCGCTTGATCCCCATCTGAGCAAGGACCAGATCGGCGCGATCAAACAGATCGCCGTGCAAATGGAAGATCGCATGTGGCAACTCGGCCCATTCTCTGGCCGAGCGAGGTGCTTCAATGTGTGCAGGTGTAACTGTGACAAGCTCTTCACGAAAAAGCTCCTGCGCACGGTAAGCTGTGGGCAGCGTCGTGCCTGTGGAAAGCACCAGATCAAGCTCGCCGCGTTGCAGTGCTGCCAGAGGAAACTCTTCAGGGAGCGGTCGCATCTCACAACGCAACCCTGGTGAGGTGTTGTGAAGCTGTGTGAGCAAATGAACGCTCACACCTCGTGTGGCCAGCGGGCTCACGGCGAGGTTGAATGTGTGCGCTTCCTGTTCGGGCTGGAAGGGGAGGTCTGGTTCAAGTGTGCGCTCGACATCGCGCAACACCTGACGCACAGCGGGCGCAAGTTGTTGTGCCTTGGGAGAAAGCACCATACCATGCGCGGTCTTGATGAGCAGCTCATCACCAAAGAGGTCTCTGAGCTTGGAGAGGGCACGACTCATCGCCGACTGTGACAGTCCCACGCGCTTACCTGCGTTGGTCACATGAATCTCCTGGAGCAACGCATCAAGGTGCACCAGGAGGTTGAGATCAATATTGGCGAGGTTCATGACTCTTAGCCTCGTCGACTCATGGCACGTGCGTAAAGCCATTCCAGAGTCTGACGGTCTTGTTTGGATTCTTTAAGGAACTCAATGCCATAGGCTTTGCGGCCATCATCCGTGGTCACACGTCTTACAACAGCTTGAACCTCGGCAGTGCAGCGCTCGCCCTGTCCAACAAGTGTGATGTCCATGTGGAGTGTGGCGTCTTTTTCGATGGTAGCTTCTGTGCGAAGCAGGCAGCCGCCTGGGCTGAGGTTCAGGACCTGACCAAAGATTTCGCGGGTGCCTTCCTCAAAGGTGACAGAGGCAAATGCTCTGACAGGCGCACGGCGAATACGTGTGGTGGGACCGCGCTGCTCAAACATGGGCGAACCAGGTCCGCTGGAGAGCGCTTCCATTTGACGCTGTGGCAAGAGAGTGCTGAGTAGGGTGCTAAACATGATGGCCTCCGTGGCGTGTGAATCTTCTGGCGTCCTGCCAGGTGAAAAGAACTCTACAAGACTCATCGTAGGCGAAGATGGTGGAGTCGCAAATTTTTTGAACAAAAAGCTCGCAATCAAGTCCTTACAACGTAGGTTTTGAGGTCTCATCTTATCGCGTGGTTGAAGTGTCAACACTCTAATGATAACCTCTCAGGTCCTTGGTTCCCTGAACAAACATCTGTTTTTAATAAGTGTTGTCGCGATCTGATGCGGTATGTTCTTCAAAGAACATTACCTGAATGTGTAGCTGTACGTTGGGATAGGTTTGGATGTCGTGGCGAGAGAAAGTGAGAGTATATGAGTAAGCAAGAAGTTGGTCTAAGGACTGTGTTTGTATCGGATCGCGCGACAGCGAGGCGTTTGACCAAGGTCAAACTCGTGGTCCTTGACGGTGAGCATGCAGGCAAATCCTTTGAGGTTGCAAAGAGCAGGGTCTATGTGGGGCGCTCACGCGTGAATGATATCACGATTGAGGACAGCTCCATCAGCAGCACGCACTTCGAGCTTCGTGCAGAGGAAGATGGTTTTTTGCTCCGCGATCTTGGCAGCACCAACGGTACACGTCTTGGGGGATGTCGCATCAGAGAGGCGTGGCTTGAGCCCGAGGTCTCTTTTCGTGCAGGTCACACCACATTCAAGCTGACCACGATGGGAGAAGAGGTCGAGATTCCCCTCTCCAGAGATGAGCACTTTGGTGGTGTGATTGGTCGAAGCGTCGCCATGCGCGAGGTGTTTGCCACGCTCTCCAAGGTCGCACCCAGTGAGTTAACCTGCCTGATTGAAGGCGAGACGGGCACGGGCAAGGAGCGCGTCGCGCGAGCCATTCATGATGAGTCAAGACGACAGTCAAAGCCCTATGTGGTGCTTGATTGCTCATCGATTCCACGCGACTTGATGGAATCCTACGTCTTTGGCCACGAGAAGGGGGCGTTTACAGGTGCGGTGTCACAGCGCACAGGTGCGTTTGAGCAGGCACATGGCGGCACGCTCTTTCTTGATGAAATTGGCGAGCTTGATATTTCGCTCCAGCCCAAGCTGTTGCGTGTGTTGGAGAGCCGTGAGTTCAAACGTGTGGGTGGTGCCAAAACCGTGCGTGCCGACTGTCGTGTCATCGCTGCAACCAACCGTGATTTACGTGCCATGGTTAACGAGGGTACATTCCGAGAGGATCTTTATTTCCGCCTCTCCATTGTGAATGTGTTGCTTCCTCCCTTGCGCGATCGACGCGACGATATTCCGTTGCTTGTGGAGCACTTCCTGAAGGATGTGTGGAAGAGCCGACCCGATCGTCCTCAGCTTCGCCTCACCGCTTCTGCAATGGATATGTTGCTCTCATACACATGGCCAGGAAATGTGCGTGAACTTCGCAACGTCATTGTGCGCGCTGCAAACCTTGCATCTGGCAGCGCCATTGAACGCGAAGACCTCCAGCTTGGTGCAGCAGGTCTACTGTCCGTGGCATCAACCTCATCGACCTCATCAAGCATGAGCTCACCAGGCACAGGCGCAACGTCAGGTGGTTATGAACACGGCTTTAGCGTGGATATTTCCGAGCCCTTCAAGGACGCCAAACAGGAGGTCATCGAACGCTTTGAAATCGCCTATCTTGAACGTTTGATGGAAGCGTATGAAGGGAACATCAGTCAGGCAAGCAGCGCCACAGGGCTGACGCGCTATCACCTGCGTGAACTCCTCAAGAAGTATGATTTGAAGTAAGCGTGACGAAGAGGGGCTGTGGGGGCGGCCAAAAATCTTCGATTTTTGGCCGCCCCCACAGCCCCTCTTC
>CATLTV010000028.1 GCA_950059285.1 uncultured Pseudomonadota bacterium
CTACACGACGCTCTTCCGATCTAATGGCCGCCCCGCGCCGCGTTCTTTTGCGATGACGTTCACATCAGTGATGGACAGAAGGACGTACAGCTTTGAGGAGGTCCTTGGCCGAGAGGCAGTTCAGGACATCAGCCTTTTCCAGTCCAGCGCGACGAGCCTGGCCAAGGGCAAAGGGCATCACAGAGAGGCCATGCGTGGAGTGTGCGTCGCTTCCCAGGGTGATTTTCACGCCCGCAGCACGTGCGATCGCGGCATGTTCAGCGTTAAAGTCGAGGCGTCCTGTGGAGCCATTGATTTCAACGGCGACCTGATTTTTGGCGCAGGCAATAAAAACGCGCTCCATATCGTATTCATAGCCGCCTCGCCCACCAAGAATGCGGCCCGTGGGGTGACCGAGTGTGGAGACAAGACCTGATTCGACGGCCTTGAGGATACGTTCGGTCATGGCTTCCTTGCTCATTTTCTGGCTGATATGCACACTTCCCACGACCCAATCACAGGCACGCAAGAGGTCTTCATCCATATCGAGGGAGCCATCCTTGAGGATGTCGACCTCAAGACCTGACAGGATAGTGAAGTCCTCGATTTGCTCATTTGCCTCCTTGATGGCCTCGATGTGAGCGGCCAGTCTTCTGGGGTTGAGGCCATTTGCTACGGTGAGAACCTGTGAGTGATCGGTGATGGCGATGTATTTGTAGCCAAGTTCCTTGGCGCGTTGAGCCATCTCAAGGATGGAGTTTTCACCATCGCTCTCGGTGGTGTGCATATGGAGATCGCCAAGGATATCCTGTTGTTCAAGAAGAGTGGGGAGGTTTGACTCTTGTGCGAGGTTGATCTCGTCGTGGCCCTTGCGAAGCTCTGGTGGAATGAAGGGGAGGTTGAGGGCTTCGTAGAGGTCTTCTTCAGTGAGAGACGCGATGGGGGTAGATGGGTCGGAGACTTTAAAGACACCATATTCGCTGATTTTGAGGCCCTTCTTTTTGGCGAGCGTGCGTAGTTTGACGTGGTGTTCCTTGGAGCCCGTGAAGTAGTGAAGGGCGCTGCCAAAGAGTTGTGGGTCGATGACGCGCAGGTCGACCTGAATATCTTGTACGGTGCGCACGCTGGTTTTCTTGTCGCCGTGGACGAGGATATCAGAGACACCTGGGAGTTTTGTGAACGCATCCATGATCGGTTTTGGGTCGGATGTGGAGGCGACGAGGAGGTCAATATCGCCGATGGTTTCTTTTTGTCGGCGAATGGAGCCCGCGATCTGGATTTGCTCGACATCATCGCGTTTGGCGAGCGCATCGCGGAAGGATTGAGCAAGTTGGAGTGCGGCGGGGAGAGGGGTACGGCCTGAGTTGAGGGAGATGCGTTCGACCTCGGCGAGGATGGTTTCTTCGATCTTTTTCCCAAAGCCTTTAAGTTCCTGGATTTTGTGGTCCTCTGCGGCTTTCTTGAGGGTTTCGAGGTTTGAGATGTTCAGATCATCGTAGAGGGTTTTGAGGCGTTTGGGGCCGAGTCCTTGAATTTTAAAGAGGTCAAGCAGTCCAGGGTCGAGCTCATCGAGGAGTTCTGTGCGCGTTTTACAGGTGCCTGTTTTGGAGATTTCCACGAGGTCTTCAGCGATGGATTTGCCCACGCCTTCAATCGATGTGAGGGAGTCATCCTTGATAAATTTCTCAATGGGTTCAAGAAGACCTCTCAAAGCGTTTGACGCTGTGTCGTACGCGCGTATTTTGTATTTGTTCGCGCCCTTGATCTTAAGAAGCGAAGAGATTTCGTTCAATATGGATGAGTAATATGCGTTGTCCATGTGGTGTTCGCCTGAAGCAAGAAGAGTGGTTAAAAGGCTGCTCTCTATAGGGTGTTGAGTTATAGTCGCAGGTGTATGGAGGAGCAAGGCTTGAAGTTATTGTCATAATGATCTATTTATGGCTTGCTTTTCCCGCAGCTTAAAAGTAATAGACAGCGGCTCTCGGCGCGCCGAAAAAATGTGAAGTCGGCGCTTTTATTTACCATACATACTCGGGTGGCATGTGAGAGAAGGGTCTGATTGAAGTGAAGGCTTGGTCAGGTACTGTGTCAGAGTGTGATGATAAGAGAAAGGAGTGTGCCAATGGATGCTCTGGGTAGACATATCATATTGGAGTATTACGGTTGTCCCATGGAGCTTCTGAATGGACATGAGTTCATTGAGGAAGTGATGGTGGGTGCAGCGCGGGCGATGAGAGCGACACTTGTGAGTGTTCACTTCCATCAGTTCAACCCACATGGAGTCAGTGGCGCGGTGGTGATCAGCGAGTCTCACCTGACGATTCACACCTGGCCCGAGTTTGGCTATGCCGCGATTGACGTTTTTACTTGTGGAGACGTGATCGATCCATGGGAGGCACACCGCTATTTGAAAGAGCGTTTCAAGCCCACCAAGGAGAGCATCATGGAGTTCAAGCGAGGATGTTTGGACGTACCTCCTGGGTCGTTGCCAACAAGTTATTCGATCAAGCCTGAAGGCGCCTGAATTGGCGTGAATGTTGTAAAAAATTAAGACTTTAAGATCGGTTCATGGTGATGTGTCATCATGAACCGATCTGTTTATTGCCTGGGAGATAGAGCATGGCAAAGATTACATTTCGAGATCCAATTACAAAATCACTGATCATGGAGCACGAGATTCAGAAGTGGCACTTTAGCCAGGAGACTGAGTTTCAGCAGGTTGATGTCTTTGAGTCAGTGGAGTTTGGTATGACTCTGGCGCTTGGTGGCGTGGTGAACGTGACCGAGCGTGACGAGGTTGGATATCATGAGATGTTGGCACATGTGCCGCTGTTGTCTCACCCCGATCCAAAGAGGGTGTTGATCATTGGTGGTGGTGATGGTGGTACATTGCGCGAAGTCGTCAAGCATAGCTGTGTGGAAGAAGCAGTGATGGTTGAGATCGACGAGGTCGTGGTGAACGTGTGTAAAGAGTACTTGCCCGAGTGTGCGAGCGCGTTTGATCATGAGAAGGCAAACCTGATCATTGGTGATGGCCTGAAGTATGTGGAAGAGGCAGAGTCCGAGAGCTTTGATATCATTCTCGTAGACTCCACTGATCCCGTGGATGCTGCGGTGGAGCTGTTCACTGAGAGCTTCTACAAAGAGTGTCACAGGGTCCTCAAGCCAGGTGGTGTGTTGGTGCCACAGTCTGATGCAGTGTTCCATTATGGAAAGAGGGTGCATGACATTGTGAAGAAGCTTCGTAACATCTATGACTCGGTGGATTGTTATCTTTCTTTTGTCACAGGTTATCCATCAGGTGTGTGGACGTTCTCTTACGCTTCCAAGGGAGGCCACCCCACCGAGCAGATTGATGAGGCAAGGTTCAAGGAGATTGAGCCCACGTTGAAATATTACTCCACTGATTTGCACCGAGCGGCATTTGTGTTGCCCAAGAGTTACCAGCGCTGCATCGAAGAGGGTGTAGAAGTGGGTAAAGGGTGACGATAGGTTAGCGAGACACGTTTGAAGCAAGCGTGCTTGACGCCCATACAGGGGCAGGAATTATTCCTGCCCCTGTTCATTTGTGGGGCGCAGGAATTTTGCTTATATTGCGTGGGTTTGTATGGATGTACGTGAAGACCTCTCTTGCTTGGCGATAAGAATGATGTGGTATGGATCTTGAGATCATACAAAGAGTCGCTATATTAGGGGAGTTATGGTATAGGATAACACAGTGCAACTGGAGCCGAGTTCTAAGGATTCTCGGCAGAACTGTATGATACGAAGGAATATAACGGTGAAGATACAAGCAACAAAACAGATTGGTTTGGCTTTTGCGTGTGCGATGCTCATGACCCCCGCAAGCATTTTTGCTCAGGAGGCCGATGAGATTGGTTCTACGACAAATCCTGCGACTGAGGCTGCTGGGGAAGTTCCTTCCACAGCGGGAGAGGCCGCCGAGGGAGGCGAAGAGGTCACCACTGGAGGGGAGGTTGTGAACACAACACCAGGTTCACAGGCTCCTACAGGCGGCAGTGACAGTGAGGAGACAGACCCTGCGCTGGACACCACCGTGCCACCAGCTGCCGAGCCCAAGATTGGTCCAGGTGGCCGTGAGCTTCGCACAGATTATCCAGGCACAGAAGAGGCTCTGCGAGAGCGCATGGAGACAGACCGTATCAAGGGTGTCGCCAGTGGCGAGGTATCAAGCAAGGAAGTCTACGACCTGAGAGTCAAGGAGCTTGAGACACGTATTGATGATCTCAAGGATCAGGTGTTTCGCTCCAAGAGCCGCATCGTGTTGTTGAAGGAGACCTTGCTTGGCAACAAGTTGTCTGGCTCCAAGGCGATCATTGTGCAGAAGAGTGATCTTGGAAAGTCTTTCAAGCTCAAGCGTCTGACCATGATCTTGAATGGTTCCACCATTCGCAACGAGATGGATCGTGATGGTAGCCTTGCAGACAAGGAGATGATCGAGATCTTGAATGGTTCTCTGAGCCCTGGCACGCATAACCTTGAGATTATTCTTGAGTATCAGGGTAGCGCAGCGGTGTTCAATTATTTTGAAGGATACACCACTCAGCTCAAGAAGGCGTGTAGGTTTACAGTAGAAGAGGGCATGGTCACCATTCTGGATGTGGTTTCATTCAAGGATGGCAACGTGACAAAGAGGGCAGATCAGGCCGCAGCGCTGAAGTGTGAAGAGAGCAAAACTCCGATTGTTGAGGAGAAGTGATCTTGCTCGGGCTACGAAGCAGAGATAGAGCGAATTTATATATTTATTTGGGTGCGTCTTGTCAGAGGAAGAGAGCAACGTCATGCGATTAATGGGTATGGGCTGTAGTATAAATAAGAGGGTGTCGGGAGCAATTGGAACCATGGTTTTTACAGCCATGGTATTTGGCTTTTCTGTGACACCTCGTGGCGTTGAGGTTGTTCCTCAGGCTTATGCACAGCAGGATGCATCGGCGGCACTGGACGCGATATCATCAGATCTCTCTCGTCTGGAGTCAGGTTCTCTTGACGCCGAGCTTGTACGCACCAAGTTCAGTGCCGAGGAGCGTTTGAGTGATGCTCGTGTGGCATACGAGCTTGGCCAGTACGACCGTTCAAGTTATCTCTTCCTTGATGTCATCTCCAGGACATCGGCGGATAGCTTTGCAGGGTATCGTCAGGCTCTCTATATGTTGGCGGATAGTCTGTATCAGAATCGCAACTACATTGGCGCGCGTAACTACCTCAAGGAGCTCAAGGCGCTTGGGCCAGGTGAGTATTATCAGGAAGGTCTGGCCAAGTTGCTGGAGATCTCCTACGCGACAAATAACTACACAGGTGTGGAAGAGCTTTACTCCGCGCTTGGTTCAAGTCAGAAGCCAGGGATCGCCTATCTGCGAGGTAAGGCGTTATACGAGCAAAAGCGCTACGTCGATGCCCAGCAAGCGTTTCAACAGTCTGCAGCAGATGAGGAGTTTGCTTACAAGGGGACATACTACGCAGGCGTGTCGCTGGTGGAGCAAGGTAAGTTTGATGAGGCGATCACAAAGTTCAAGAGCCTCGCAACCCGTGTTCCCGAGCGTATTGATGACGAGCATATCTACAACCTTGCCCACCTGGCTCTTGGCAGGATCGCTTATGAGCAAGAGCGTTACGCCGAGGCTCTAAACCACTACACCTCTGTGGACAGGCGCGATGATGATGCATTCATCTCCGCGATGTATGAGTCTGCATGGGCCAATATCCAGCTTGAAAAGTATCAGCAGGCCGAGCAGATGCTCGATATTCTGATCTCCGCCGAGCCAAGTGTGGACACTTATACACAGGCGATGTTGCTCAAGGCAGATCTGGCGCAGCGCTCCGAGAACTATGACTCGGCGTTGCAGACCTATGAGATTTTGCTCTCTCAATACAACCCAGTGCGCGATCAGCTCTTTGCATTTGCCGGACAGCACCCTGAGCTCAAGACCTTCTTCAGGGGATTGGTTCAGGATGATTTGAGCATCAGAATTCCAGAAGGGCTGCCCAATGTGAGGACTGACTTTGAGGTCATGCCACCCTCCGAGTGGTTGGTCGAGGATGAGCAGCTTACGCGCACTCGAGAGTTGATTGAGGATGTGGGTATTACACGCGCAAACTTGCAATCTGCCTATGAAGATCTTCGTCAAATTGAAGCGAGGTTGAATTCGGGTTCAAGGCTGAAGTCATTCCCCAAGCTGGCGTCCAGTATGGGTAAGTTGACCTCGATTGAGAGTCGTCTGATCGATGTTCAGGCGAATCTGGTGGCAAAACAAGCGGAGTATATTTCTCCTGGCCTGTCGGGTGCTGATGCAGAGAGTTGGAAGGAGATGAAAGCCGAACTCGCTGTACTGCGAGAGCGCTATATGGATATCCCCCGCGATGTCAATGAGCTCAAGGATCGTGAGAAGAAGGTGGATACCGACTTCAAGCGTTTGCAGGAGCGTATTCTTGAGGTGAGCTATGCACTTGATGGTGTGCGTTCCGAGCTGACAGAGATTGAGATCTATATGCAGACGCAGGATCTTATGCTCAGTCAGGAGGAAAAAGCACGCGTCGAAAAGTTGCGCGTGGAGCTTCAGGACGCCATGACTGCACTGGCCAAGGAGGAGCAATCCTTGCGTGCAGAGATCAAGGTGGCCCGTGAGAATGCAAGTGGTGGTGACACGCTGGCAGATGAAGAAAGAAAGCTGAGGTTCAAGTATCAGCAAAAGTTGGCGGCAGCGGCAGATTTTCTCTCCAGAAGAAAAGGCAGCGCCTCCAGCCCATCCAGTGTGGCGAGTCTTGAACGCGCGCAGGCCAAGGTTGGGCCAATCTCCAGTCGAGTGCAGGGCTTCTATAAAAAGATGGACACTGTGGTGGTTGACAGGAGCAGTGATGTGGTCAAGACCGTGGAGAATCTAAAGATTGCTCTTGGTCAGGAGCGTGCGGCGCTGGAAGAAACGGCCGCGACCAGCCGCGTTGTTGCAGGCGATCTGGCCTACAGGACTTTCCTGGATCGAGCCTACCAGTTTGATCAGATTGTACTGCGAGCTGATGTCGGCAAGATCGATGTGTTGTTCACTCAAAAAGAAGGGACCACAGACAAGATCAACGATCTGTATCAGAAGCGTACGGATGAACTGAGAGAGCTGCAGGAGGCATTTGATGAGCTGCGGTAATCAGGGTGAGAATGGTCTTGGGGCAAAGAAATCTAAATTGAGTAAAGTGATGAGAGAGCAAGTGGGCGATATGAACACACAGGGCACTAAGAAGTGTGGACATCTTGAGCGTATGTTAAGGCGTATGAGAGGAGCGATGATTGTCGCTGCGGTTGCGGGTGCGCCGATGACATCCGCCTATGCGCAGGATGACGCCGAGCCAGCTGTGGCTGATGAGCAGGCTCCTGATACGACTGATGCCGCAGACGCTGCGGTGGCAGAGGATGCGGCGTCAGGAGACGCTGCAAACCCTGTAGCTCCCACGGGCGATGCCAGTGCGCAGCCTGCCACTGAAGAGGAAGGTGCAGGAGAGGCCGTGGCGCCCACCATGCAAGTTGGCGCGACCGATGAAGAGCGTGCAGCGCTCCAGATGTATCAGAAGGCATTTTCACAGTACAAGCAGGAGTCTGACGACTACCAGAAGACTGTGGATAGTTTGGTGGAGTCAAAGTATCGCCAGAAGGTGAGCGAAGTTCGGAGCACCTACAATCGTCAGATCGACGAGTTGACGGCGGTGGAGCGCTCCAAGCGAAACGATGCGATTGTTGCATTCGAGTCATTCATCGCCAAGCACCCCACCAACGAGAAATACACACCTGATGCGCTGTTCCGCCTTGCCGAGCTTTATTTCGAGAAGTCCAACGACGACTTCTTGCTCGCAGATGATGAGTATCAGGCTCAGATGGCGTTGTATGAGCGAGGAAAGATCCCTGATCAGCCTCCATTGCCCACACGTAACTACGACAACACGATCTCGACGTTTCGCAAGTTGATTAACAACTGGCCCGAGTACCGTTTGCTTGATGGTGCATATTATTTGCTCGCTTACTGTGAGCTGCAGCAGGGCAACGATGAGGAGGCCAAGGATCTGTTTCTTGCCTTGATCGATAAGCGCCCTGACAGTGAGTTCGTACCAGAGGCGTGGATTCGCATTGGTGAGTACTACTTTGATCTGGCTGATCTTGAGAATGCGCGCGAAGCCTACGCCAAGTCGATGGAGTATTCCAACAGTCGCTTTTATGACAAGGCGCTCTACAAGTTGGCGTGGACGTATTATCGACAGGATAACTTCCCTGACGCGATCGCACGGTTCAAGCAGTTGGTGGAATATTCGGATGAACTTGAGCGCAAAACGGGACGTTCGGGTTCTGTGTTGAGATCTGAAGCCGTGCAGTATGTGGCGATCAGTCTGGCCGAGAACGACTGGGATAGTGACGGTATTGTGGATGATAACTTTGGTCTTGCGAGGACCAAGGTATATCTGCCTGGCGAAAAGGATTATGAGCGCGAGATGCTTGCTCAGTTGGTGGATTATCTGTTTGACAATGCGTTCTATCGAGAGTCAGCAGATGTCGCACGATACACGCTTGCGCAGTACAAGGAGGATCCCGAGAATCCGAAGTTACATGAGCAGTTGGTGCTTGCGTTGTTCCGTGATGAGGATATGGATTCGGCCTTTGAAGAGCGTCGTCAAATGGGCGCGTTTTATGGTCCAGACAGCGCATGGTACGCGGCTCAACAGAAGGCAGGGAACGTGGACGCGATGCGTTACGCTACAGACCTTGCGCGCGACAACTTGATTCAGTCAGCACAGTGGTTTCATGAGCAAGCGCAGAAAGAGCGTGATGAAGCGATCGTGAACCAGGATGCCGAAATGTTGGCACGCGCTCAAAACAAGTATGGACTTGCAGCCAAGACCTATGCTGAGTTTTTGAAGAAGCACCCCAATGATAAAGATTCATTTAAATGGAACTTTTTCTATGCGGAAACACTCTTTTATTCCGAACAGTATCTGCCTGCGTATGAGCAGTATCGTGCGGTGAGAGAGATGGACCTGAGATCAAAAGAGTTTTACGAGATTCAAGAGACTAGCGCGTTTAACGCAGTGAAGGCGTTGGAGCTTGTGATCAAGGAGCGCATTGCTGAGGGTGAGATTCCTGGAAAGGTGATGCCCGAAGTTGCAAGTGCTGATGCAGAGGCTGCTGCTCCTGTGGAAGAGGGTGGTGCAATCAAGGCCGAGCCCTTACCTGAGCTTGTGCGCAAGTATGTCACCGAGATGGATCGTTATGTTGTGCTCAAATTGAAGAACGCACAGGATCCCTTGCTGGATTCGAAGTTTGCATTTCAGGCGGCAAAGATCTTTTACGACTTTAATGACTTCCCTGAAGCTCGCAGGCGTTTTGACTGGATCATCAAGACGTATCCAGACAAGGACGTGGGAGCCTACGCTGCATCGCTTACACTTGAGACATATCGTGTCGAGAAGGATTATGACAAGTTGGCTGAGAAGGCCAGTGAGTTTGCATCCTTGCTCAAGGGTGATCAGGTTGAGACCATCAAGGCCGAGATCGAGGAATACGAGCTTGCATCATTGTTCAAGGCAGCCGAGAAGGCTTATGCCGAGGAGCGCTATGAAGATGCTGTCAAGGGTTACCTTGAGTTGATGAGCAGGGATGAGGAGCAGAAGTATACAACGCTGGCCCTGATTAACACTGCAGTGGCCTATGAGAAGCTGGATAAACCAGGTGAGGCGGCCAAGGTGTACGAGCGTATCTATACGGAGTTCCCATCAGATGTGTATGCGCCTTATGCATTGTATCGTGTGGCTGTGACATCAGAGCGCTTCTTTGAGTTTGAGAAGGCATCACAGAACTACCTCGCGTTTTATGATCGTTTTGCAGACAAGGAGACGCCTTCAGAGCTTGATGCATTGCAGTTTGATTTTGCAGAAAAAGGCGGGCAGGCGCTGTTGAACGGTGCGATTCTGCTTGAGAACATGCAGCAGTACAAAAAGGCATCTGATCGTTACGTGGAGTATGCACGTCGTTATTCGGACAGACCTGATGCTGATGATGCTTACTGGCAGGCGATCAAGAGCTGGGAGAAGGCCGGTCAGACCCGTGACATGCTCAAGGGTTATGAGCGCTACATTGATCAGTATGGCAGCACTGAGAACTCGGGTAAGGTCTTTGAGGCTCTTGGTGAACTGTATGGTTATTACGAGGACAAAGGAAGGGATCGCGATGCCAAGAAGTGGTATCAGCGAACCATCGAAGAGTATGGCCGTTATGGTATTCAGCCAGGCTCGCCCGAGGCGTATTATGCTGCGGAGGCCGAGTTTAAGTTGCTCGAATATGAATTTGCTGCCTGGGATAGCATCAAGATCAAGGGTTCACAAAAGCAGCAAGGAAAGTTGTTGCAAGACAGGATCAAGGGCCAGCAGGAACTCAACCAGAAGTACGAGCGTATTTATGCGTATCGTAACCTTGAGTGGACGCTCGCCGCGAGCTTCAGGGTAGGCAGCATGTATCAGCGTTTTGCTCAGGCATTGTATGATACTCCTGTGCCCTTTGCTGAGGGGAGCGAGGAGTGGGACATCTACCGCACACAGTTGGATGATATTGCGGTGCCGCTTGAGGATGAGGCTGTAAAGAACTATGAGAAGGTAATTGCCAAGGCGCGAGAAGAGAAGGTGGTCAATGAATGGACCAAGCGAGCGCTTGAAGAGCTGAACAAGTACCGTCCAGCCGACTTCCCACTGTACAAGGAAGAGCGTCAGGGCATTCAGGACGAGATGAGCACAGGTCTGCCGTATCTTGATGGTGATGTGTACAACGAAGTTCTGGGTACAGGTGGTGAGAAGAAGGAGGAGTCTAAATGAGAGGATCATCCATGACACGTCAGATAAAACGAGCATACATGATGTATTTGTGTTCATGCATGTTTGGTGGACTGGTTGCCTGTAAGACTCCTCAGGCTCCAGAGGACAAACCTCTTGATGAGGTCTCTACTGAGACGAGCAAGGCACCAAGTGCTGAGGATCTTGGTGCTCAGGATGAGCCCCAGGAAGACGCCAAAGAGACGACAGAGGTTGCGGCAGAGGAGACAGCACCTGAAGAAAAAGAGGCTCCAAAAGAGGGTTCAAAGGCTGGCTTTAATGTTGATGCATCGTTTAATCGAAAGGTGAAGCGGGCTGTTGAGGACGCTCAGAGCGGGGATTATGAGAGCGCGCAAACACGTTTGAGTGCGCTTGTGGAGGAGCCAGGTGGTTTCTTTGCTGCATACAACCTTGGTCTGGTGCAGGAGTCTCAGGGCGCCTACGACAAGGCTGCGACATCGTATTACAAGGCGTTAAATCTTGAGCCTGATTTTAGTCCTGCGTTATTGAACCTGACTCGTCTTTATGTGCGTCAGGGAAGTCTTGAGGATGCCAGGAAGATTGCGCAGAAGTTTATCGAAGCAAGGCCAGATAATGTGACGCATCGTGTGGCAAGTCTTGAGGTGATGCTTGCACAGAAGCGTTATGAGGACGTTGAGAGGCAAGCAAGAGAGCTTCTGAGGCGAGATGAGCAGAATATTGAAGCGATGATTGTATTGGCCGATGCGAACTATCGTCTTGGGCGATATGAGTTGGCCAGAGCTATTCTTGAGCGAGGCGTGAAGATTGCGCCAAAGCGAGGCGAGCTTTTTTACAAGAATGGTTTGGTGGAGCTCAAGCTCAAGAACAAGACCAAGGCACGCGTTAACTTTGAGGAGGCGGTGCGCATTCAACCGCGTTTGCCTGAGGCGCACAATAACCTTGGTGTGTTGATGCATGAGGCGCGTGATTATGACAATGCGATCGTACACTATCGTAAAGCGATTGCCGACTGGCCAGACTTCGCGGTGGCGTGGTTGAACCTTGGCAATGCGCTCAAGGGGAAGGGTGAGTTCAAGGATTCCGAGGTGGCCTTCAAGAAGGCGATCGAGATGGACAAGGGATATGCTGATGCGTACTTCAACCTGGCGTTGTTGTACCTTGAGAGTGATGTGCCTGGTCTTACAGTTGAGCAGCGGTTGCAGAAAGCGATCGACACGTTGAACGAGTACAAGGGGGTGGCCAAGGGGCGTCTTGAGAAGGATGATCCTGCGGACAAGTACATTGCAGAGGCGAAGAAGGGGATTGAGGAGGAGAAAGCTCGTCAGGAGATGCTCCGTCAATCTCAGATGGAAGTCGAAAGCGGCGAATAACGCTTGAGGAGGTTTAAGATGAAGAAATTTTTAGCAGGTTCAATGTGTGTATGTGGTCTGTTGTTGATCAGCAGTACAGCATCGGCTCAGGTGATCACTCTGGAAGAGACTGCGTTGAAGGGACGTATCCAGAAACCCGAGGCATTTTACATTCTACAGCATGCACAGCTTGATTATGAGTCCTTGGATGCAAAGCCTAGCTTTATTGAGGATTTAAAGGAGACTGTGGAAGAGGATCCTTTCTAAATAAATGTGAAAGGGTACGACTTGCAGTAAAAAGAGGTTGGTAGGTAGCCTTCCTTTATGTTATAGACATGAGTCCCGTGAGCGCACCTGATGAATTCTACAGATGAGAGAAGTCATCGGCTTCGAACTGGAAAGTATGTAGGGTGTGTGGATCGAGGAAGCAAAGAAAAGACTAACAGAGTGGTGTGAATAGCATTGTTGTAGAGAGAAGTTAGAGAGCATCAAGGAGTTTGATGCGATGCAACGATGAGAGAGAGCACTGCTAAACAAAAAGTAGACTAAACGTGTACTGGAGGTAACTGAACATGGGCGCAATTGCTGAAGCCTTCCGCACAGGCGGTGTGTGGATGTATATTATCCTCGCCGTCAGCATCATCGCTATTGGCATCACGATCGAGCGATTCATCTACTTGTTCTTCAAGTACAGTGTGAACGCCGAACCATTCATGGCACAGATTCAGAAGTTGGTGATGGCCAACAATATTGATCGTGCTATCAAACTTTGTAACGCACAGCCATCAGCAGCGTTGCCACGCGTGATTAAGGCAGGCTTGACTCGCGCCAACAAGGGCGAAGTTGAGATTCAGAACGCACTTGAAGAAGCAACTCTTGAGGTTGTTCCTATGGTGCAGAAGCGTACACCTGTCCTTCAGCCCCTGGCGAACATCGCTACGCTGTTGGGTCTTCTGGGTACGATTATCGGTCTTATTCAGGCGTTCGCTGCGTTGGAGAAAGCTACACCTGAGACTCGTCAGAAGTTGTTGGCGCGTGGTATTGCTCTCGCGATGAACACCACTGCGTTCGGTCTTATTGTGGCTATTCCTACATTGGTGTTCCACATGGTGCTTTCAAGCATGACCAAGAAGATCTTGGATGAGATCGACATGTACAGTGTGAAGCTTGAGAACTTGTTGATCAGCCGTGGCAAGAGTGGCGCAGCTGAAGAGTAGGTTTTCCTATCAGGGGAGAGTTGGTTAGGGTCGTGTGTGGCTGAAGTGTTGTGCGCGACCTTTTCCTACCCTCCTCTTTGTGAGCCGTGTTAGAAAAGTGGCAATGACAGATGGAACATTTTAGGTGTGACGTTGTCTGTGATTGTTGTGAGGGGGATGCTGAGAAGTATGTGTCTGAGGCGGTTCGAAGTTAAGCAAGGAATACTGGGGTTGAGATGTATAGAGATATAGGTTTTGGCCCCTGGTTTTAAGAAGAAGAGAGAGACATGTCGCGAAGTAAGCGAATGGAAGAGGAAGAGCAGGAGCTGGATCTTGCCCCGATTATGAACATGGTGGTGATTTTGATTCCACTTCTGTTGTTGTCGGTGGTGTTCGTTCAGGTCGCTGTGATCAACATTACAGCACCCAAGCTCTCGATGGGACCTCAGTCTGACACTCCACCTGATGAGGACAAGAAGCCATTGAACCTTACGGTGACGATTGCGCCTAACGGATTCCGCATCGCTGCTGAGGGTGGTAACTTGAAGGCAGTGGCTGGGTGCCCTGAGGGTGGTCCTACGATTTGCTTGCGCAGCGATAAGAATGTCGATGTTGCGGCGAAGTTTGGCGATGCCAGGAAGTATGTTGCTGGCGGAGATCTTAAGGCTGCTGGTGATTCTATTGAAGAGGGTCTTACCGCGTTCAATTGGCGAGTGCTGTATAACGAACTTGCCAAGCTCAAAGCTCGTTTCCCTGAGGAGACAGTGATGAACGTGTCTGCTGATCCTGATATTCCTTTTGGCGCAGTGGTTCGTTTGATGGACGTTGCTCGTTATCAGCTTGATAAAGAGGCCTACGATGCAGATAAAGCGTTTTGGGATGCGTCATATAAGAAGGTGAAAGTCAAGGATGAGTCTGACGGGCAGTTCAAGGAGAAGCCAGCGGACTTGTTTAGCGACCCTGTGTTGGCTATTGCCCAGTAGGTTGATTGAGGAGAGACTGATGTCGGAACAGCAAGCAGATATTTGGAACGAGGTCAAGCCAAACCGTGGCAAGCGTCGTAAGAGGCGTGATGAAGGCGGTAGTGGCTCGATGAACATCAACTCGTTGATGGACATCATGGTGATTATCCTCGTCTTCCTTTTGAAGAGTTATGGTGATGAGCCATTGAAGGTGGAAGCAGAGGACTTGAAGGCTCCATCCAGTATGGCGGAGTTGACCCCCAAAGACATGACAACTGTGTCTATCACTCAGAAGGCGATTCTGGTGGATGACAAGATGGCTGCTCCCGTGAAAAACGGTGCGGTTGACAAGAGCATGAAGAAGGGTGGTGAGAACGCTTTGATGATTACACCTTTGTTCGAGAAGTTGAACGAAGCGGTCAAGCGTAAGAAGCGTGAAAAAGAGTTGATGCGTCAGGATTACGAGCCTGTCGTGACCATTATTGCTGACCAGGCCATTCCTTACAGGTTGGTCACAGAGGTGATGTTCACTGCTGGTCAGGCTGAACTCAGCCAGTTCAAGATTGCTGTCATCAAGAAAGCTCGCCCCTCATTTGGTGCTAACTAATCAGTGTGATGGTGTGGTCGTGTAGTAATCATGCAGATCATGCCATCCTGATTGAGTAAATGAGTTGGCTACAAGTATGTAGGCGATAGGATGTGCGATAGCTCCCCGTTGATAGGGCAGATGTCACACATCCTTTTTGCATTTTGCGTAAGAACTTTGTAGTGTGGTCAGTGGTTTTTATAACAGAAATAAGTATGAGCTGGAACATTTGGGTGGTTTAAGGTGTCTGAGCTTGTGAGGCCTGTTGCGCTGGTGTGTTTTGCCTTGGCAGAGTGCGATTAACGCATGGATTGGGCTTTAATGGGATTGTATCCGTGTCGATACACGAGATGCTTCTAAAGTTGAGGCAACCCTGGCTTTTATGCTTTTAAAAGAGCTGGGTGTGTCAATGTTAAGTGAAAGGTTTTAACTATCCTCAAGGGATGTTCTCAGCACCGTTGTGAATATCTGTGATACAATGAAAGGGATCCTCTTATGTCGAGCAAACAAACAAAAGCCAAGGTTCTGCGCATTGGGTTGTTTCAAAACAACCGCATTATTGAGGAGCGCTTACTTCGAACTCCTGGAGCGGTGACGATCGGGAGCGAGATGGGAAAGCGCAATACATTTGTGATTCCTGCCTCTGATCTTCCCAAAACCAGTACGGTGTTTGACATCAAGGGAGGGCAATATGTGCTCTATATCCTTCCTGGTATGACAGGCCGTGTGCGCATGGGGGACAAGATTGCAACATTGCAAGAGCTTGTTCAGGAGGGTAAGGCCAAGAAGGGGCCAGGGAACATGCATATTGTGCCGTTGCCTCAGAGTGCTCAGGGTCGTGTGACCGTGGGTGAGGCGACCTTGTTGTTCCAGTTTGTGACACCTCCTCCTCCCCGTCCCAGGCCAGTTCTTCCCGCGTCCATGCGGGGTGGGTGGATTCAGGGCATGGATCGCATCCTTGTCTCATCGACTCTTATTACAGCGGTGCTATTCATTGGTTTTGTCGTTTTCCTCGAATCTCGTGACTGGCCTGTTGAGATGAACCAGGGCTTGAGCTTGGATGATCGCTTTGTTGTTCAGATCCTGGTGGAAGAAGAGCCCAAAATCGAGGAGCCTGTTGAGCCCGTTGAGCCTATTGATGATGGTGAGGGTGATGGTCCTGCGGCTGAAGAGGAAGCACCTTCCAAGCCAGCGCCAAAAGAAGATCCTGCTCCCACCAAGGAAGAGCCCAAGGCCGAGGATAAGGCACCCAAGAGTGCAGATGAGCTTGCCAAGCTTGAAGCGGAGCGTAAGCGTCGTCTTGCTGCGGAGGTTCAGAACAAGACGATCCTTGGACAGATTGGTGCTGTGAGCATGGATGGTTCCAGCGGTAGTCTTGTGGACACGTTGTCTCAGGGCGCGGGTAAGACCAGCATTGATGAGGCATTTGAGGGTTCGACTGGTATCAAGACGGGAGCTCTTGGTGCAGAGAAGTCAGGTATGGGCACCTCGGGCAGTTCGGGAGCTGAGGGTACTGGTAGTGCTGTGGCTTCAGGTGACATTGGCCAAAGTGAAGGTGCCAAAAAGGCGGCTGCTGGTGTGGGTACAGGTGGTGCCAAGAAGGAGACCAAGATCAAGGCTAACTTGAACATCAAGGGGCCCACCACAACCATTGGTGGTAAGCTTGACTCGGCTGAGATCAGCAAGAAGCTCAAGCAGCGTCAGTCGGCAATCAAGCGATGCTACGAGCGTCAGCTCAAGGCAAACCCAAAGGCTCAGGGTAAGGTCGTCGTGATGTTTGTCATTGGTGCTGCGGGTCGTGTGACCAGCGCCAAGGCTACGGCTGACTCCGTCGGTGGTGACACAGGTAGCTGTGTTGCGAACATCATCAAGAGGATCAAGTTCCCAAGGCCATCAGGTGGTGATGTGACGGTGAACAAGAGTTTTGTGTTCTCTTCTGGTGGTTAACTTGATGTGTTAATTTAAAACGTATGAAAAAGGTAAGTGGAGTGTGCTTTGGAGTGCACTCCACTTACCTTTTCTTGCGACTTACCTCCGGTTGTGCCGATGTGAGGTTGAGAAAGATCAGATTATCTGTGGGATGTCTTGATTTAATTGTGAGTCGTGTTAGGTTAGTAACGATGTAGTTTGTGAAGTTTGGACAAAGTTGATCAGTCTTTCGATTGGATCAAATGATTGTCTGCGCTTGTCAAGCTGGAGTAGATTAGAATAGAAGCATTCGGGTTGCGTCCAACTTATCTGTGGACGCAACGTTTGCTTTGTGATGACACAGGATGTTCACGTTGCCTGTTTGCTGTAGAGCAGTAGGTTTAGAAATATGTGGTTGTGTCAGGTGAACCAACCCTTGGTAAGAGGTTGATATGTGGCGTAGTAGATTTGTGGTTGTGAGTGCAGTGTGCATGGTTGTGGGATCATTTTTGGCTCCTACAGCATTTGCTCAGGATGAGCTCGCCAACGCGAAGTCTCGAGAAGCTTATATTAAGGCTGTCATGGAGAAGTCTCCTCAGCAACGTAAGGATGAATCCATCAAGCGTATTAATACGATGAAGGCGTCCGAAAAGTCTGTCAATGGCTTGCGTGATGAGGAGCGTGAAAATGGTCAAGAGATTACAAAGCTTAACTGTATTAACGACAAGCTATCCTTGATCAAAGGGCACATTAACCTGAGCGAGAAAGCATATCTCGCCATGGATGAAGCTGAGCAAAAGAATGATGCTTCAAGTGTGGGTCACCATTATACTCTGATCGCTGTATCTTACGGAAAAGTTGCGGATCTGGAGCAAGAAGCTAACCTGTGTGTAGGTAAGCAAAATGATATCTCCGAATCAGGAACTTCGATTTTGATAGAAGCTGATGATATCGTCCCTGTTGACCCTGTTTTACCTGGCGGCTATACGCAGTTGGAAGATATCTTCGGTGATATTTATGACACGACGGGCTTGACTCCTATCAGATAAAAGGTCAAGCTCGCCGGCCAGGACGTACGTTTATATCTTATGCGTGTGCACTCTTAATCTCTCAAGGGTTGTAGTTGGGATAGTGCATCATAATGAAAGGATCACGCACTTGACGTGGTGAATTGCCTCTATGAAGAATTATACAAAGCAGACACTGTTTACGAGTCTTGTTTTTATCTCTTGTATGTGTGTTGCTCCTGTTGCTGCCAGCGCCGAAGCAGGTGATGGTGTGCAGGGGGAGAACTTCGTGCTGAAGCTCTCTGCAGGGGCAGGTACAACATTCAACTCCAACCTGTTTTATCAGGATGAAAGCCCTTCATCTGCGTTGGCAGCTGTGCTTACACCTGGATTGTCTCTGGCTTCAGTGAAGACTGACAAGGTCGCCTTGAGTCTTGATTGGGGGCTTGCGCTGACACAATATTTGAGTAGCAACAGAGTGCTCAGAAGTCAGAGTGGTATCTCTACTGATCTTGGCGCAGCAGCACACTTTAATCAGGCTGGTGGTGTGAGCTTGCGTTTGGAGGAAAACCTTCAGCGTACGAACGAAGCGCCCAGCGCACCTAACGCACGTACAATTAATCGCTTTAACAACCAGGTGGGTGGTATTCTTGGTATTCACCCTGGTGGTCGTGTTCTTCAGGGGTACTTGAGCTACCACTGGCGTTCGCTCAACTTCAATAACCCTGATATTAACTTCAGCCAAGCCAACCGTGATGAGCACGCTCTTCAAGGTCGATTTGTATGGCAGTTCAGACCTCGCACAGCGGCGAACCTGACTGCAAATTACACGTTCGTGAATTATGATCAGCCTCAGCGTGTGGTCAGTGGTGTATCCTATCCAAACATCAATACTCGTCCATTGCGATTGACTGCTGGGCTGAATGGTTTGATTCTCCGTAATCTTGGCGCTGAGTTGACTGCAGGTTATGGACGTGCGATTTATTCTACTGGGCCTTCATTCAACAGTTTCATCGGTCGCGCAGCACTCTCTTATTATATTCAAAGCAACAAGAATAACAGCGTGACGTTGGCTTACGATCGTAGCTTCAATGACTCGATTATTGGTAACTACTATCTGTCCAATCGTGGTGACCTCATCTACACGCAACCTCTTATGGGAGAGCGTCTGGGGCTTGAGTTGGGCGCGTTTTATAACCGTCAGACATATCATATTATCCCTCAGCAAGGGACGACGACCAATGGTAGCAGCGTGGCGATTCCTGAAGTTGTGACCGATAACCGCTTTGGTGGTGGTCTTGGTCTCGGTTTCACCCCTTTGAAGTGGTTGAACATCAAGGGGGGCTACCAGCTCAATGCGAACGCGTCTAATGATAACGTGACAATCACTGGCGTGAGCCAGAATGGTAATGTCATCGTGTCTGGTCGTGGCTACATGCAGCACATTGTTAATGCTTCTGTCACGGCGACCTATTGACGCTCTACGCGGACTCCTATGGTGTATTTGCAGCCCTTATCTTGTTTTCGTATCGCAGTAGCCGTTTTGTGTGCTGTCTTGGCCCTGTCTTCCTGTAAGGAGGAGAGGGCTGATCCTCTTTATGAAGAGCTTGCCAAGCAGTACAACGCTCAGCCTGTCAGTGAGGACCTTGGTCCTGGAGACAAGGTCTCCATCAAGGTGCTTCATGAAGATAGCCTGTCTGGTGAGTTTACGGTCTCTCCTGCTGGTACAATTAGCTACCCCTATGTGGGGCGCATTAATGTGCGTGGTAAGACCTGTCTGAACCTTGAAGACACAATCGCTGAAGGTCTCAAGAAGGGATATCTCTCTGAGCCCAGCGTGTCGTGTTCAATTCTTGAGTATAACTCCAAGCAATTTTTTATCTTTGGTGAAGTGAAGTCCCCTGGGGCGTTTCCTTACAAGTCCAATGCGACCATTGTTGAGGCGATCGCACTCGCAGGTGGTTTTAGCGTAAGGGCGATGGGCAATCGGACTCGGCTTACTCGTCAGATGGATGATGCAAACCTTCAGATTGAAGTTCCCGTCCAGGATATTATTGAGGGTAAGACATCAGATTTTACGATCCTTCCAGGTGATGTGATCTTTGTGCCAAAGAATCCATGGTAAATTTTGATGTGACGAGCCAAGAAGCGACGCGGGCTGATGTTGATATATCAACATCAGCCCGCGTCGCTTCTTGGCTCGTCACTCACCGCTCTACTGCTAGCTTGAGGTGTCTATCTTCTGATGTAGCCTCTTCAGGACATCACTTCTGAAATGCTCTTGGTAATTGGGGTCAAATGCATAGCCCTTGATGTAGATCATTGAAGGAGCTTCTCCTCTGGATGTGCTCTCAAGGAAGACCTCTGGTTTATGGCGAGGGGATGCTAGTGGGCTAAGGATGGCGATTTCAAGTGCTTGTGCCATGACCAGATCGACGTTGGCTCCTTCCGGGAGCTGAATCCCTATTTTACACGCTGAATCGCTACCATCTCCGCTCAGATTTGCGACGCGTTGTGTCAGAAGATGCTCATGAGGAATGTCATGTAATGTGCCGTCAACGGCTCTGAGACGAGTTGAGCGCAGACCAAAATGTACGATGTCTCCTTCAAGGCCATCAAGTCGAACGGAGTCGCCAATTTCCAGGTGGTGTTCCAGTGTCAGTGCGATGCCTGCGAGGATGCTTTTGAGCCAGCTGCTGTTGAGGAAGATCAGCGCAGCAAAGACGAGCGCTCCACACAATAGCCATGCGATGGACTCTGTGCGTACAAGTACGACCGTGCTCAGCGCGATGCCAATTCCCCACAGTATGACATGTCCCGTAGGGAGCCATCTCTTGACTCTTTCTGCCACACGCAGTTTGCCAAACCTGTAGATCAGGAAGCTCATGATCGTGACGCCTATCCAGATGGGAACAAGTCCATAGGGTAGGGGTGGTGTGTCATCAGGCTCAAGAATTGGCTCGGCAACCTCAATGGTCGTCTCTTCTGCCTGTACTGAAACCTCATCAGGTTCCGTTGGAGTATCGATGTGATCCTGTTGGTCGTGTTGTTCTGCGTGCTCTGTATGTGTGTTTGTAGCTGTGTTGTGTGTATCAGGCATGAGACCCCCTTAAATCAGGTTGCGCTGGCGCAGTTGTGAACTCAAATCCACGATGGCCATATCACAAATGCGATAGCTTTCATGGGCACTGCCCGCAATTCTTTCAATGATGCCAAAGCGCTCCAAATGCTGAAGCTCATTTTGCACAAACTCCTGAGAATGATTGATGATATTACTGATCGTTGCTTGATCAAGCGTGCCATGTTGGATCAACGCAGCAAGAATGATGCGTTTGTGCAATGTCATGGGCTCAATGTATTCCACGGTGTGCTCGGGCAAAGGTTCGACATGGATACACGTCTCTTTTTCTTCATCAAGACTTGAGGAGTGTAGCCATAACAGAAGAGCTTGCAGCGGGTTTCCGTGGCTGAGTTGATACAGCTTTTTGAGGAAGTCCTTCTTGGGGTTTCTCCTCATCTCGGAGGTGCTAATTGGATGTTGAGCACGTTGAAGTAATCTTGGTTGTGGCGTGTCAAATGTCAGGTCAAAGCCGCTGACTCTATGACGGTTCATGATCATTTCTGCCAATTCATCTTCCTTGAATGGTTCCACTTCAAAGGTGTGTGTGAAGTAGTCTTCAAGATCGATGATGGTGTTCAGCAGTGTGACCGCAGGTGTGTCCATGAGTACAATCCACAAGATCTTGTCACTGCTTGAGTTGAGCAGGGACATGAACTTACGGCAAAGCTCAATGCCTTCCTGTGTGCGCCAGTAGGTTTTGATGGCGTTCTCTACAATGATGATCTGTCGTTTGTTCTGATCCTGTAATCTCTGGCAGATTTGATCCAGATTCTGGATGTTGTCTTGGAAGAGAGGTGCAAACGCCCTGCAAATGTCAGCTTCGGACTGGGCATCTTCAGGGATGCTGATGGTTTCAATAGATGTCTGTTGGAACACAGGGTTGAGATCGTACACCTTGATGGGTACGAGGTTATGGATAAACGTGCGCTTACCGATGCCTCGTTCACCTTTGATCAAGATTGTATTGTGGTCACCATAACCCCAGTCACATACAGCTCTCAAACACTTCTTCTCTAGCTCAGGACGTTCCACATAGAACTCTGGAAGATCAAGAGGTACGGGGTTGAAGAGCCTCCTGTAGACAGGGGGAAGATTGCGTCTTCTGCGTTGGGCGCGAGGATCTTGTAGGCGAGCGCGGATCTGGTTGCGCTCAGGTGTCGTGGACTTATCGCTGAGCATCTGTTGGAGATCCTCAATGAACTCGCTGTACAGAGGTTTGACGCGTTGATACTGGCGGTCTGCCCAGTTGATTGGATATGCCATGATACGACCAAAGGGTGTTTTGCCCTGATATCGTACGGGAATATCCTCGTTTTTGGACAGGCTCCTGATGACTACATCAAGCTGATGGTTTGTAAACGGTTTGGCGGTTTGCTCCAGTAGTTTGGATGTTTGTTCAAGCATCCAACCTTCGATCATGACGAGGTCATGATTCAACGTCTCGGAGAGTTGTTGAATCGTTTCTGTCAGGAGGAGCAAGCGTTGCTTCATCTCAGCGTCATGCGTGTCGCCAGGCTCTTTACTTGCTTCTGTCTGGGAGCCGTTTTGCTCGGGTTGCAGAATGGGACGTTCTTCCAACAGTGCTTCAATGGGTTCGGTGAGGATGCTTTGCAGTCCTTCAAGACCCACGAGGTTGCGTCTTACGATGCGTTGATGTTGTTCATTGAACTCGATATAGCGCAACGATAACTCGGAGACGAGCTTGGTGCTAAACCACTTGCGCACCTGGATGGACAGCGACTCTGAGCGCTGTTCACTGGGTTGTGTGTCGTAAGGATCATCCTTGAGCAAACGCAGGTGCTCAGAGAAGCTCGCCACGCGGTACTCAAGTGCATCGATGAGTCGTCTTGATGTGACTCCTTGAAGGACTTGAGTGAGCTCGCGATCAAGTGCTCGCTGGATGCTACGCAGTGTGGGGAAGATCTCCTTGCGATACCACTCTGTCCAGTCTGGCTGGAAGTCATCTTCTGGGTCTTTGAATCGGTCGAGCGCGTCCTGGCTACGTTGAGCCATGGTGCGGAGTTGTCGACTGTATTTCTCTTCAAAGAACGAGGTGTGTGAGTCAATAATACGCTTTTGATAATGCCCAAACCAGTTGGTAAAGAGCGCCAGTTGGTGTTCCAGAACAATCCAGCCTACATAAGCATTGATTGCTTCACGCTCGCGTTGGAGCTGTGTGGTGAGCTGGTTTTCTGCAAGACGAGCGTCATCAAACTTTTTGGATGGACGATAGATAACGCCAGGCAATTCAAGTGTGCCTGCGTGTTTTACCGCATGAAGGAACGAGCTATACGCTTGTTGTAAACTCCAGGAGTAGCCGCCCATGGCATCGCGTAGCCACTGGTTCAGGTTTGCGAGTACAGATTCTGCGCTCTCTTGATGATGTGTTTGTGCATCGCGGATGAATTGCAACGCACGTTGTCGTGGTGGCAACGAGGGATCAAGCTTTTTGATCAAGGGGGTGATGTCATGATTCTGTTCGGAGTGTTCATCCTCCTCAGACGCATGATTATCATGTTCTTCGTCATGCTCATTGGACTGTTGTGCAGATGGAAGCCCCAGCGCTTCTGGCGTAGAGTCTTGCTCCTTGTTTTGCTCAGTATCGTGTTGTTCTTCTGTGTCCTGTTCCTGAAGTTCTGGAAGTTTTGCAGGAATGAGGAGTTCTCGAAGTACAATGCTAAAGACTTCATCAAATCGGTGGAGGTACTGGCCAAGATCATACCAGTAGTACACATGTGATTGTGCCGAAACACTTGCCGCTTTCTCAAGGTAACGTGGGATGGAGAGTTCAATATAGAACCTCCAGAGTTTGCCAAGAGGAATATTGCGTCTTGTGGTTCCTACAAGAAAGCGCTGTGTGCTCCTGAGTCGACGTATGAGTTTGACCGTGCGTTGTTGAGCCTGTTGTGGGTCGTACAACGCTTCTTCAATTTCAACGACGTATTCCGAGTCAAAAGGTTCGACGTTTTGAATCTCGGAGATCAGCGCCATTGCTTGAGCAGGTTCAATTGCCAGAGGTTCAAGCTTTTCCCAGATCAGAATTGAGGGCTGAAGCTTGCGGCGTGATTGCATGTAAAGCGTTGTGATGGCGCGTTGTAGTGAGGCGAAGTCCTCGTAACGTTCTTCATTTTCAATCAGGTTCTCGAGTTTGGTGAGTGTTTCAGAGACGTCCTGTTGAATCTGATGGATGCTTTCTTCAAGTTTGCCACGGCGTGTTTCCAGAGGTTCTGCAATCTTTGTTTTATGAAGCGAGATAAGGTGTTCTCGCATCTCCATCAAGCGATTATTCAGGTGTGATGAATCAAGATCGGGCACAGGGAACTCTGCCATGGGGAGCGTTTCCTGTGCGGTGGTTTCGCCCTCACCTTGGCTATTTGCTTCAGCCTGAGACTCTTCGGTTTCGTTGGCCTTGCCCAGCGCAAACTTGAGCAGGGGAGGGCCAGCGATGATGTGTACAACGACAGTGCCCACGACGACTGTTTGGAAGTCTGTTCCCCAAGCGAACAGGGGTTCTCCGGAGGCTGTGACTGCACTTGCGACCATTTCAGCGAGCACAAGATCGACGCCGCCACGCGAGATGAATGAGAGCCACAACCACCGTTGATGAACATCGCCCATGCCCAATTTTTTGGTGGCAAAACGTGTGCTTCCATAATACGCGCCAGCACGAAGTGCAGCGAGGATGAGTGTAATTGGCAAGTAGGCCACAACACCCATAATATCAAGCTTTGCGGCTTGAATCATGAAGTACACAATGAACACAGGCGTACTGATCTTCTCCAGTTCATGAATAAGATCGTGCCCATGCTTTGAGAAGTTCTGGACAATAAAGCCTGCTGTCAAAAACGCGAGCAGCGTTTCAGCATGTAATACTTTGCTCAGGAACGATGCCGCAAAGATCACACCAATGGTGAAGAGCATCATCTCCTTGCGCACGTAGCGCATATAAAGGATGAAGATCAGCCCTGTTGCAGCACCAATGACAAACGCCCAACCAAACTCAAGTCCAATCCCAGGCAATGCTTCAGCAAGCTTTTCAAAGCTGAAACCATCAGGTGCGACAAGCAGCTTGGAGATGTTGAACCCAACAAGGAAAAAGGCGACCAGGACAAGGTCGGCCACAACCACAATACCAAGTGAAAGTGATGTGAACTTACCTTTGGCTCGGGTTTCCTGGATGATCGCGAGCGTGGCTGCGGGACTCATCGCCATGGCGAGAATACCAAACAAAATCGCAGCGCCAAGCCTTGATGGTGTCGGGGCTCCATTGAGGAATGTGGCAAGCTCTACAGGGAGATAAGGAATGCTCATCACCACGCCAATTGTGATTGGAATCGCGGTGATTACCATCATCGAAATGGTCGCAAGAATGACCTTCCAGCTCTCCTTGATGTCAGAGATCTTGAGTTCGCCACCACCCATGGTGCCGATCACGCCGACAGTCAGCACGTTGATCAGGTAGAGATCATCGATGACCTTGTTGCTAAAGAGCGCACGTGGCGCGCGATCGCCGTAGATTTGATAGGTGAGCTGCGGGCTCAGATCCTTGAGGAACTCATAGATGATCTGAATGAGCTGAGGACCAAAGATGATGCCTGCTGCAATGTAACCCAGGAGTGCAGGAATCTTGAACTTTTTGAAGAGTTCACCCGTGGTGAACGCAGCGAGGATAATGAATCCAGTGGCCGCGAGGCTCTTGGGTGTAAAGGGTGGCTCATCACCAAGGTACTGCTCAAGAGGGACAAGGTTGAAGTCCTCCAGGCCGATCATCAAGGCGAGTAGAATTGCAATCGTAAGAATTTGCCACATCAGGCCACCTCCACATTTTCGCCTGCCAGGACCTGTTTGATGGTTCCAGGCGCGACATCTGTGTGATCCAGTAGCCAGGATCGTGTTCTAATATATGAGATCATTTCACTTAACAAAATGGCCACAAGCGCTCCTCCGTAGAGGATTGAGCTTGTGGTGAAGGTGCCGTAGATCGAGTCAAAATCAAGCAGTAGCGCCACGCTCAGGGCTCCTGGCGCAAGCATCACTCGTCCAAGTGCAGGAATGCGGAATGTGCCAAGCTGCGAGGGGGTGGTGCGCATGGCGATAATGCCTCCTGCTGTACGGGCGATGGAGCGCAAGAAGATGTACGGAATAGCGAGGAAATATGCCCAGATAGGTGTGTCAAAAGAGAGCGTTGCGCCTGCAAAGAAGAAGAGAACAATGTACAGAGGACGTTTGACATGACGCAGCTTGAGCGCGACCTGTTCGTGACGTTTTGTCAGGTTTGCCAACACAATCCCAAGGACAAGGTTCACAAAGACAGGTGAGAGCCTCAAATAATAGGCGATACCACTGGTGAAAATAACGACACCGATGATGACTGCGAGGCTCTTATCTTCGTCGAGATCCTGGCGCAAGAACTGTGCGAAGACCAGTCCCAGAGTGCCGCCTAGCAGGAGGTGGACGATAAACCACTCCACCATCCTGAAGCCTTCAGGCAAGAAGACCGTCTCGTGATCAAACATGCAGAAGATCATGCCGAAGCTGAATACGGCCATGACCGAGCTGTATTTTGCGACGCGAATGGCTGCATCTGTGGCAGAGCCCTGTGCGCCCATAAAGTGGCGCAAGGATTGTACTGGGCTTGCGTCCGCGACCATGGCGATGGCGCCAATGGCGAGGAACACACGCATCCATCTCAATGTTGTCTCCGCATCAGTCAGGAGATACAGGCCGAGCAAGGGAAGGATGACCATAATGACGAGCGTGATCATGGAGATCCATAACCCCACACGTAATGCCTCGAAATCAAGCGCCTCAAAGCGTTTGAAGTTCATGTGCATGCCTGCCATCAGTCCCAGCGAACCTGTGCCCAACACGAGCGCAGGCGTGAACTTGCTCAATGTTGATGCATCGAGCAAACCAAGACCTGGTCCAATGAGTACCCCTAGGATGATGTATTCAACGCCCGAGACAAGGCCAAAGCGCCGCTGAATGCGTTCCAGAAAGAGGTGGGTCATCATGTACGCCACACTGATCACAGTGAGCAAGACGAGGATGTCCTGGAACATATCGCTTGCCTCCTGTCCTGCGGAGTGTTCTCCGCCTGACGCAAAGGCAAGGCCAGGGGATATAATCCACAAGGCAATGAAGAGTTGTAAGAGTCGAGGCAGCAACTTCCCAGGAGGTGAGCTGCTCACTATCTGTGTGATGGAGCGCGTGGGCTTCATGTTTATCCGTATTTATAAATGTCCAGATCTTGTGGCTGCGAGATACACGCAAGCACACCCTGTTTTGTGGCAGGGGGTGCGTGTGACCAGTCGTGGTGGTTCATAACTACAAGTCTGTGTGAATGCATAAGCACAAGCTTTTTATATGGGTGGAATCCGAAGTCACAGGTTGATATTCTGCGAGCCTCCAAAAACAAGGAGTTCCTAATATGAGCACATAGATCATTCTGGCAAAGATTCTGCCAAGAGCAAGTTTACTGTGATGGTTACTCTGACCCAAAGAAAGTGGCCCATCAGGGGGCGAGTGTTGCGCAGCAACACTCGCCCCCTGATGGGCCACTTTCTTTGGTGAGAAAAAGGTTTACCTGATCTCAATAAGCATCTGCTTCATGTGCTCCTTGACCCAGTTATTGGTCTCGGTCTCAAGGGCTTTTTTAATCGCAGATTTACTGGCTGGAGTGTTAATCCGTCCGAGCGCATCGACCGCGGTGTAGCGGACCTGCTCATCTGTGGATGAGAGGTAAGGAGTTGCCCATGAGGTGGCAAGTGTCTTGTCGAGGTGTTTGCTGGAGATGGTGAGGAGCTGGTGAAGCATCAGATCCTGTTCATCCACGGATGCAAACAACCCATCAAACAACGCGACAGTGCGTTTGGATGGCCAGTAAGCGGCCAGTGCTTCCAGCGCGCGATAACGGTGCGCCTTGAAGACAGTGGTGTCCTTGGCGATGGTGATGAGGTCTTGCTCGGGTGTTGCGCTTGCTTTGGCAAAGAGATCCTCGGAAGGAAGCTCGTGATAAGCGGACAACAACCTGATGAGCTTGACGTTGCTTGCTGATTTGCTCGTCTTTGTGGCCTGCTGTGCATGTGCATCTTGTGCAGGAAGTGCTGCGACAAGAGGCATGCTCACGATGGTTGCGACGAGGAATGTTTTGAGTGTGGTTTTCATATGTTTAGTCCTTTGTCAGTGGGTTGACGCCAATGACATAGCTCTGGTTTGGTGTGACGTCTGTATGTGTGACGCCAGCCAGAGGGAACATCAAGTTATCAATATCGGGACAGTTGTCGGGGAACTGGTTGCGGCCACATACGGGTGTGTCCGTGAGTGGGTCCTGTCCCTGTGCGAACTGCTCGGTGGTGTGGAAGAGTCCAAGGTAGTGACCAAGCTCGTGCGCCATCACAACACCTGTGTATTCGTTGCCATTGGTCTGGCCTGAGCTAGGATCGTTAAATGTCTGTCCAAGGAACTCGCTGGTGAAGACCACGCCGCTTGCGCCTGTGCCATGAATACCAGCGGGGCCAGGGAGTCCCTGGGAGATACCGATGGTGCCACCACCCAGTGAGATGTTGCGCACAAAGAAGACGTTCAGGCTGAGCGCATCATCTGCGGTCTGACCTGGAACCTGACTCAATGCTACCAGCTCGGAGATGTCATCCTCGGTGCGAATGACACGATAGCTCTGTGCATCTGCGCCCGTGATATCAAAGTATCGCACGGTGCCAAGGCTGATGTTTGCTGCGGTGTAGATGTTTGAGAACGCAGCGAGCGTGGCCTGAAGGTTTGTGTTTGTGGGGGCCTGTGCTGCGGTGATGTTTGGCACACCGACAAGGTAGATGTTCAGGTCGATTGTTGTGCCTGGAGTGGACTCCTCCAACACGTAGTGGCAGACATTTTGAGATTCTGCGTAAATGGTGTGTTGATGTGTGCCTGCCTGAAGTTGGTTTGCAAATTCGGGCTTGGCAGGAGTGGGGATGGGGCTGACAAACTTGAAGATCTGGGCGGTGGTGTTTTGGTACGAGTTACCACCCTGGAAATAGTTGATAGTTGTGTTGTTTGGCAGCGCGGTAGTGTCTGCTGCGATCTGCTGACCATCCATCGCCAACGTGGTGACCATGTATGCTGTGGTTTGTGGGGAGATCGTGTAGTCAAACGTATGGCTCTGCTGCTGTGGGTTTGTTGGAGCACCACAGGTGAGCGCGATCGGGTAAGTTGCAGGATCAAGTGTCAAGGGCTCGCTTGGATCTGGGACACAGAAGCCCTGGCCGCCACCCACAGGCTGACAGACGTAGTTTGTGCGACAATCACTGGTGCTCTGACACATGCGGACACAGAAGTTAGGTCCCTGAGGGTTCTGGTAACAGCGGTTGTCCACGCCCTCTGTGGCGCAGTCTCGTCTGTTTTGACAGTTCATTGTAGTGCAGTAACCTTGTGGCCAGCCATCTTCATCGGGGATGCATGTGCCACCTTCACAGTCAGTGTCTGCACTGCACGCCTCGCCATCGTTGACCGCAACAGAGACAGGATCTCGTGTTGGCAAACAGAAGGTGTCACCTGAAGTGTCCTGGTCTGCTGCACGACAGTCATAACCTTCACGGCAGGAGCTAAATCCTGGCTGTGGATTGGGGTTGCAGGGCTGTGCGCAAAAAGGTGTGCCATCAAGCACGGAGTCGTTGATACAAGAGCCACCTGATTGTGAACAGGCAAGATCATCATCACACTCAACACGTGAACAGTAATTGCCTTCCCAGATGACAGGACTTTGATCGGGCAGGCATGATCCGCCAATGCACTCGTCATTAGTTTCACATGGAGCACCTGTTGTAAGACCTTCTGGTCCAAGGTCAGGTTCGCCAAAATCGGGTTCGCCAAAATCGGGCTCGCCAAAGTCGGGCTGTCCAAGATCCACAGGACCCATGTCTTCCTCAACAGGTGGTCCCATATCTTCCGATGGCAGCATGTCAGATACAACAGGCGTCATGTCTGCGGGCTCAGGTGTAGGCTCAACGAGGTTCCATTCATTGAGATCCCAGGGGGAACCATCTGTTTGTGAGGGGTCCTCTGCGCCACAGGCAGATAGGAGTGAAAGTGTAACAAGGCCAAACAATCCTGTGTAAAGCCTCTGGTTTTGAGATGTTTTCATGGTGTTAATTCACTTGTATACAAGAACTGGTAAGAGCATATCCTGCTTCTTTCAGGGAGTGCCCAGATAGGTTTCAGGTTCTACACAATTTCTTGTGTAGTATGAAGCCCTACAAAGATGCACAGCTTTGAAACAAGATGCAAATATCTTTTTGTTCAATATGTTGCCTTGACACATATTGACATAATTGAGCGCGAAAGAGGCAACCAAGGGCGAGAAGACATGACAAAGAGAAGGGGCGGCCCGTTAACGGGCCGCCCCTTCTCTTTGTCATGTCTTCTTGCTTATTCAGCAGCAGCGACATCGGGTGGGACAACAAGCACAGTGCAAGGAAGCATCTGTGTAAGTTTCACAGAGACACGCCCGAACACGTTAGTGACCATGTTGTAGTGTGCTGCGTTACCCACAAAGACCATGTCGATGTTCTTGTCTTCAGCAAACTGTGTGACGGCATCGACGGGGCCTGCATGAATGATGTGAGAGGTGTAGTTGACATCGGTAAGCTCGGCAGAGTGTGTGCCAATGATCTTGTGCATCTGCTCATCGGTGGCCTGCTGGAGAGATTCCTTGCGGAGGTTCTCTGGCACGTTCTCATCTTCAATGTCGCTGGCCGAGAACTTGGCTGCGTGAATGATGTCGAGGTGTCCTCCCACAAGCGTGCTCATAAGAGCAGCTTCGCTGATGGCTTTCTCGGCGCTCTCGGTCAAGTCAGTGGCGACAGCGATCTTGCTGGCGTTGTCCAGACCTGTGTGATCAGGGTGCACAACAACGACGGGGCAGGGTGGGTTTGCAACCATCATCTGTGCGGTGGAACCTGCGAGCAACTTGCTAAGACCACTCTTGCCACTGCGTGCGAGCACAAGAAGGCTGATGTCATCGCCTTCAACCATGGTGTTCAACTGAGAATCAATGCTTCCACCGGCGAGTTTGACCTCGGCAGCGCGCTCGCCTGTATGGGTATGATACCATTCATGAATGCGAGTTTCGAGTTTCTGACGCTGATCATCATCCTCAAGCGCGGTGTAGGCGTCGCGGAGCCAGTTGGGAATGCTCACCTCAATGATGTGCGCGAGCACGACCTGTGCGCCAGAGAGCTTGGCGTAGTTGCTTGCCCACTTCGCTGCGAAGGCTGAGTTTGCTGAAAGATCTGTCGCCAGTAGAATGCGTTTTGTCATGGTTGTTATCCTTTGTGATACCTGGTGATGACGAAATATAGACTATCTATCCGTTGAAATCATGCTCGGGAGCTGGCCTGGAGACTATCAATAAATACCAAAAAATACCAAATCCATGATGCCTCCTTGAGCGCAACAAGCTCGTTGAATTGTGCACAGCATAATCACATTGCACAGGCCTGTCACCTGTGCTCTCGATTTTCATGGCTGGCCTTGATGCCATTGACGTGCCTGCTCTACGTCCCTGTCCATCTGTGCGATCAGCTCTTCTGAACTTGAGAATGCCATGTCTCCACGTTGCCTGACATGAAACTTGATCTGCACGCGGCTCTCATACAGATCAAAGCCCTCCTTGGTTTGCGGCACGTTCAGGACAAATGTTTCGACATTTCTTCCCTTGGCCTCTTCATAAGTGGGCCTACTTCCAATGTAAGTACATGCTTGAAGACTTCCATAACGCTCTGTCTCAAGCGTTGTGGTGTAGATGCCATCGGGCAAGTGAACCTCTTGCTCAACCTGCGTATTTGCAGTCGGATAGCCAAGCTCTCGGCCACGAGCATCGCCGTGAATGACCTTGCCTGTAAGTGTGTAGGGCCTGCCCATCAGGCGAGTGACCTCGTCGAGCGCACCTTCCTTGAGCTGGGTTCTGATTCGTGTAGAGCTGATGTGCTCACCATGGTCATCAAGCAGTGGTATGGCGTGTGTGTTAAACCCATGTTTCTTGCCAAGCTCGGTCAAGCTCTCCACATTGCCCGAGCGTTTGTGACCAAAGTGGAAGTCCTCGCCAACAATGACCTCTCTGGCACACAGACTTGTGACCAGCGCCTGAATGACAAACTCTTCGGGCGTCTGGCTGGCGATGCCCTTATCAAAAGGAATCGCAAAGACTTCTTCCACACCATAAGTTCCAAGCGTGTCCACGCGCTGGTCCAGCGTCATGATCTCGAAGCTCTCGAGCGTGGGCCTGAAGTAGCGCACAGGGTGTGGCCAGAAGGTCAGCGCGATCACGCGCAAAGGTGCATGTTCACCTGATTGCGCAAGCTTGACTGCATGTTCAATCAGACGCTGGTGGCCTCGGTGTACACCGTCAAAGTTACCGATCACAATGGCGGAACCTTGCTGGTCTCGTGATTTGCTGGCGCTTGCTGCTTCCTCAAAGGTCTTGTATGTGGTTGGTTTCATTGTTTCTTTACTGTGTTGGTTCGAGTGACTGTTCGTGCAACCTCTCTCTCTTTACCTTTTGCAATGCAGACTGCACAACTGAAACTCCTTGAATCCTGAAGAATTGCTTGCTTTGCAAAACACTTTTTTGATACTGCTCTGAGCATTGGGCTTGCCTCAGGGCAGGTTTTTCTTAGGAGCATTTGCTTACCCATTGATTTACATCATTATTTCGAACGCGAAATAGATGTCAGGAGAAGTTATGAAAGTTGCTGTGATTGGGAGTGGTTATGTCGGGCTTGTGGCCGGAGCATGTCTTGCTGATGTGGGTAATGATGTGATCTGCGTGGACCGCGACACAGCCAAAATCGAAGCGTTGAAAGATGGCGTGATTCCTATCTATGAGCCAGGTCTTGAAGATATGGTCCTGCGCAACTATCAGGAACAGCGCCTTCACTTCACGACCAACACGCCAGACGCTGTGAAGGCTTCTGATGTGATCTTCATCGCGGTGGGCACTCCTCCTGGTGAAGATGGATCTGCGGATCTCTCTCACGTGCTGGCTGTGGCAAAAGATATCGCACAGAGCTTGAACGAAGAAGACAAGGTCGTGGTGTGTAAGAGCACCGTACCAGTGGGCACCGCAGATCGCGTGCGTGAAGTCCTCGTGGCACACAGTAGTTTTACGGCGCATGTGGTTTCAAACCCCGAATTCCTCAAGGAAGGTAGTGCGCTCAAGGACTTCCTCTCTCCTGATCGTGTGATCGTGGGTGCTGCCAACGATGACGCTGCGAAGAAAGTTGGCAAACTTTACAAGCCATTTATGCGACGCTCCGAGCGTATCCTGTACATGGATAACCGTAGCGCCGAGATGACCAAGTATGCGTCAAACTCGATTCTTGCGACCAAGATCTCGTTCATGAACGAGATCGCCAACATCTGTGATGCTGTGGATGCTGATGTGGCGCTTGTCCGTAAGGGCATGGCCATGGATGAGCGTATCGGTCCACACTTCATTTATCCTGGCGTTGGTTACGGTGGCTCTTGCTTCCCCAAGGATGTGCGTGCGCTCGCCAAAGTCGCCATGGATAATGATCTTGATCCCCAACTTTTGAACGCGGTGGAGAGCGTGAACAACCTCCAGAAACAGCGTCTTGTGGATCTTGCGACAGGTTTCTTCCAGGGTGATCTCTCTGGTAAAACCTTTGCTATCTGGGGTCTTAGCTTCAAGCCGAAGACTGATGATACCCGCGAGTCTCCCGCGCTGATCTCCATCCGCCACTTCGTCGAACAGGGCGCCACCATCCGTGCATCCGATCCTGTGGCCATGCCAAACTCCGAGGCGGAACTTGCCGATCTCTCCGATTCAGTGAGCTTCCACCGCGATTATTACAGTACGCTTGAAGGCGCCGATGCTTTGTTCCTGTTTACTGAATGGAACGAGTTCAGAAGCCCCGACTTCAAGCGCATCAAGGCGTTGCTCAATCACCCCGTCATCTTTGATGGTCGCAATATTTACGATCCAGGCGATTTGCGTGAGCTTGGCTTCACCTACTTTGGTATTGGTCGAAGCTCTCTGAAAATTTCGTAAGTGTATCTTTGATGGAAGACAACAAGGGGGCGCGTGCTTGAAAGCACGCGCCCCCTTGTTGTCTTCCTCTTTGTGGGAACTTGACCAACATGACATCTCCGTTCACCATGGCAATCAGAAGAGTTCATGGACGAGCTCTCTGACCTTGTTTTTTGGAGCGTGCGCGTGTCAAGATTGACCCCTCTCAAACCTGCTGTACCAACACATTGTGCTCACCTTACCTCGCTTATTCTGGTGTGGATGAGCCTCGTGTCACTGGCTCCCTCTGCACACGCCAATGAACCTGACTGGAAGGGGACACTCGCTGCCGAATCTCATGTGGGTGTGCTTCAGGAAGATGTGTTTCTTGGTCTTTATTTGCAATTAAATCAATCGTTTGCGTTGCCTCAGGTTGGCGCAAGATTGCTCCCCTCAGAGCAGAGGTCTTCCTCCACTGCGTTATCACTGTCACTGCAAGCTCCGTTGCGTTTACGCCTTGCTGATCGTGCTCCTGTTCAGGGCACGCTCTTGCGTGAACAGGACTGGGATCAGCCGCGTGATGTGCTGCGTGTGCTGAGACGTCTCGCTTATGGTGAGGCAGGATCACCACTTCATATCCAGGCAGGCGAGCTCAACTCCATCACCTTGTTGGATGGTCAGTTGATCGCCAATTATTACAATGTGGTCAGCCCTGATGAACCCGCTACTGGAGTGGTCGTGTCCTCCAGTACACGCAGCTATGATGCCGCGTTGATGCTTGGTGATGTGCTCTCACCTTCTGTGATGGCTGCCGAGATAAAGCTTCGACCTGCGACCATTTTTAACGCAAAACATAACTTCCTGCGTCGGTTTGCGCTCGGTGTTGGATTGACTTCAGACATTCAAGCTCCCACTGCACTCGCGCTTGATGAACGTGGTTTTATTGAGGTTGATGCGACCTCTTCTCCCTCTGTGTTGGAGTCGCAAGCTACCTGGATTGGTGGGCCTGAATTGCAGGCGTGGTTGGTGACACGACCCAAGGTGAGTCTCTCTTTTGAGTCGAGTGTGTTCTGGCATGATCGGCTCGGGCGCGGTGAACATGTCGGGCTAAGTTTACAGCTGATGTCGTTGTACTGGATGAAGATTCAGCTCAAAAGCTCCGTGGTGTTTGCACACGATCGTTATGTGCCTCACTACATCTCTCCGCTCTATCAGGTGGAGCGCTTTCAGGTCGATGGCTTTGGTGTGGCGTTGCCTGAAACCAAACTTCAAGCGGTTGCTGGCATGACTCCGCGCGATGATATGTATGTGGATAGTTCCTTCACGCTTGTGTTGCCTACATTGCAGAGTTCATTGTTTATCAACTATTTACATTCTAACGTGACCCCCATGGGAAGCGCTGTGACAGCCAAGCTAGATGTGGCTCCTCACAAGCTTGTCAATCTGAGCGCCTTCTACCACCAGAACCTCTTTGATGGCCCCAAACAAGCATTGAAACTCAGGCGTAGCTTGATTGGCTCCGAACTTCGTGTGATGCCGTGGGGACCTCTTTACGCTGTTGCCCGTTATGATCGACTGTGGCGCTTGCGTGATGATGGGCTCTGGTCTTCAGTGCAAAACTGGAACATTGGTGTGGGCGCTCAATGGGCGTTTGAAGCCTATACACGATGATGCGCATGAGTTGATAATGAAGGGTCAAGAGATACAGATAAAACGACGTTTTGGTGGCGTCATCGGTTCGGCGCTCCGTGCTGTGCTTGTGATGTGTGTCTGGACGCCTCTGTTTGTGGCTGTACTGGCGACATTTCAACTCTCATTTATGGCACGTGATATTCCTGATATCCCCACGCTTGATGTGTTGCAGCCTACATTTCAGAGTCGTGTACAACTTGCTGATGGCACACGTGTTTCTGGCGCATATGCAACCTCACAGGTGCCTTATGATGCACTCCCTCCACAACTCCTTGTCACCTTCCTCGCCGCAGAAGATGAGGACTTCTTCACACACACAGCCTTTAATCTTCGCGCAATTCTCAGAGCGGCTCTTGAAAACTTCCGCTCAGGTGAGCGTACACAGGGCGCCAGTACATTAAGCCAACAACTGGCAAAACAGTTCACTGGCGCCCAGAAGAGCTACTACCGCAAAGTACGAGAGCTCCTGCTCGCTCGTCGTATGGAGGCCACGTTCTCCAAGCACGAACTGCTACGTGTTTATCTGGAGACGTCGTTCATGGGACACACTGCGTATGGCGTGACCCAGGCGAGCTGGTTTTATTTTGCCAAAGACCCACGGGAGCTTGATCAGGGAGAGCTTGCGACGATTGCGGGGCTGTTGCCTTCTCCCAATCGCTTCAGTCCTTTACGTCACCCCGAGCGGGCGCGTCAGCGCCGAGATCGTGTTCTGCAACGTATGCATGCCATGGGTGTGCTCTCCACGCAGGAACTTGAGCACTGGACCAGTCAACCTGTCGTGACGCGCACGCGTAAGCGCGATCAGATTGACTACCCTTATGTCCACGCATCGGCGCTGCGAATCCTCACCGATGATGGTAATAACAGCATGTTGGACATGTGGAGTGAGGGTGCATACACCATCACAATGCCTCATCTTCCAGATACTCAGATCAAGGCTCGTAATGCCGTGCGACAAGCTGTCCTTGATTATGACCATCGTCAGGGATACAGAGGCTTACCAGATGAGCAAAAACTAAATGATGAAGAAAAAGTCTTTGCGAATAAGGTGTTTACAAGAGCTTCTGTCAAGGATGTTCACAAGGAGCATTTGACGCTCACGGTCTTTACCTCGCCAGAATCTGTTGACATTGAGCTTTCTCTTGAGACGTTACGTTGGGCCTCGGATGCATCACTCACTCGCCATTACAAGAGACCTCGTACCTTACATGATCTCACGCATGCGTTTACACCAAGTGATGAGGTGCGTGTGCGTTGGTCAAAGACCAAAGAGGCATGGGAGCTTGCTCAGGCTCCCCGTCTTCAGAGCGCGCTCTTTTCCATGGACACGATCACAGGTCAAACGCTCGCCAGCGTGGGCGGCGTCGAGCCAAAGATTGATATTTATCATCGCGCTGAACAGTCATGTCGACAACCTGGAAGTGTGTTCAAGCCCCTTGTGTACACGCCCGCGCTCGCGCTTGGTATTCACCCCGCGACGATGTTGGGCGATGTCCCCAAGGAGCTTGATAATGACGCTCATGGTGGAACCTGGACGCCGCGTAACGCGGACAGGAACTACAAGGGTTATATTACGATGAAACAGGCGCTGGCAGGTTCGCGAAATATCCCGGCGGCCTACCTGTTTGATCGCGTCGGTTCACGTCGTGTCATCGATCTTGCGCGCAAGCTAGGTATCACGGATGTGCTTGATCCTGCGCCCTCACTCGCGCTTGGGGCAAGCTGCGTCAAACCTGTAGAAATGATCGCGCTGTACACTGCATTTCAACGTCATGGCGTGCGAAAAGCGCCTGTGTTTTTCCTCGATTGGCGAGCCTCTGACGGAGAGGTTATCGCGCAGCATACGCACTATGCGATGCCGTTTGTGTCGCTTTCTGAACGACTTGTGGCGATTGCTGACTACAAGAAGTTTGAACAGAAGCGCGGTCCAATCTCTCGCGAGATCGCAGATACAATGTGGTGGATGTTACGACAGGTGGTGCTTGTGGGGACAGCTCATGAACTTCCCAATCGTTGGCCTGTGGCAGCCAAGACCGGGACCACCAACAAGTATGACGCCTGGTTTATTGGGTTTGATGGACAGTCCACCACAGGTGTTTGGGTTGGAAGTGATAAGAACAAACATGCCCTTGGGCCAGGAGAGCATGGCGCGACTGTGGCGATGCCTGCATTTGAACAGTTCTACCGTGAGGTAAGCTGGTACGAAGACAAGCTCGCTTTGCCCGACTGGGAGGAGATCTTCCCGCTGGATACCATGACGCTTGTGCGAATCGATGAGCCCACGGGCATGTTGGCGCGGCCCAATCAATACGGTGTATTGTATCCCTTTATGAAAGGGCAGGAACCTTCCGAGCTTGCGCCCACACAAACGACCAAGAAGATGGAGCGTATTGATCTATTGGTTGATGGATTGTAGCGCGTGAAAAAGTCAGGGTGGGGGCGG
>CATLTV010000029.1 GCA_950059285.1 uncultured Pseudomonadota bacterium
CAAGGTGGATGTGTCCTCGCAACCTGTGGATTTATCCGCATCGTTGCGCTGTGATCTGTGTGCAACCTCTCTGTTTGTGTTGTCTGGTCAGGTGTCACTGCATGTGAATGGACAAGGCGACATGCTCTCCCTGTCCGAGGGTGAGTTTTCGTTGTGCACCACACACTGTACATTGTTATCTGCGTCGACCTCATCAGCCGAGGGTGCAGCATTGATTTTGATCGAAAGTTTATAACACCACGCAACATCAAGGTTGGGGAGGGCGATAACTTGTGTGGATGCAGTTGCATTTGATGCGCGACTGGTCGTATAACGTCATCTGTAATAGATAACTTTGTAATCGGGGCTATGGTTTATGAATCGTATGAAAAAGTGTATTGGTGTTGTAAGTGTCTGCGGTGTAATTGTTTTTGTTTCTGCATGTTCAGATGTAGGGCCAACCACAGATCCCTATGCAGACATGGATGCAGGCGTGGACATGAGCACACCTGTGGACATGCCCAGAACGCAAACTCCAGTGGATCTTGGTAAGGACACAGGTCCTGTTGATCAGGGTGTGCAGTTACCTGCGCCCAAAGAGGTGCAAGCCATCGCTTCAGCTGAAGGCATTACGCTAAGCTGGTTGCCCGCGTTTAATGCGGTACGTTACGAGGTTCGCATCAACGGAGGACCATGGCTGAACGCAGGTCTTGAGATGACCTACACCCATGATGATGCGCCTGGTGGTAAGGTTGTTTCTGCGACCACCGTGGCTTCTGACATGACAGAACGTCAGCATGTTCAACTTTCTATTGAAGACCTTGTGACAGAAGATGGCCCCGAACAAACCTACGAGGTTCGCGCCATTTATTACAACGGCGCTTCAGACGCATCAGAACCCATTACCGCAAGACGCCCGTTCTCTCTTGAGAGCGTGCAATGGCAACGACAGCTTAATGATGGCGATTTATGGGAAGATTTGACGGATGCAACTACAATTACCACGCAAGACACATCTGCTTCACCAGAAGGAAACACACACTCCTATCAAGCCATCCTCACGCCTTCTTACGGGCAGTCATTTCATTCACCAGTTGACCTGGGCGCGCGGCTCGCTGCTGTCGAGGTTGCTGCTGGTATGGTGCATGTGTGTGCATTATTGAATAATGGTGATGTAAAATGCTGGGGGAGTAATACTGAAGGGCAACTGGGGTTAGGGCATTCAGAGTCGTTAATTAGTGATCTTGATTCATCGTATCCTCTTGGGCGCGTGAAGTTACCAGAGCCAATGATTCAAGTCAGTGTTGGATTAGCTTCTAGCTGTGCTTTGTCTGTGTCTGGTAAGCTGTATTGTTGGGGGCGTTTACATTCTGGCACAGAGCCATTTAAATGGAGTGGTGATGAGATTGCTCCGCTGGATTCTTCATCAGATATCAAGGTGTTACCTGATGCATACGATAAAAGCCTTTGCTATGTTACCTTGAGTGATGATGTAAAGTGTTTTGGATTCAATGGTATTCTTGGACTTTTGGGGACAGGTGATATGGAGAGCACCATATCACCTCCCTCTGAACCTGTTGATTTGGGAGGGGCAAAGATTCGTGATGTCCAAATGTCTTATACCGGTCCTTGTGCATTGACAGACACTAATCAGCTGATGTGCTGGGGTAAACATAGTTATGTTAATAACGGTGAGACTATTGGTGATGAGCCAGGAGAGATGCCTCCTCCTGTTACAGGTTCGAGTGAAGGCGTAAGTGTGCGACAGATGGCGTTGGCACGTTTGATAATGGGTGTCTTTTGGATGAGAGTACGGGGAGGGTTCGTTGTTGGGGTGTATCTGAGTATGGGCAGACTGGTTTAGGTCATACAAATGCAGTCGCTGCTCCTGGTGGGTATACTGTGTTGTCAAGAATGGGTTCTGCTTTTGAAGTTGCAGAGCAAATTGCATTTGCTGCCACAACTGCATGTATGATCACTCAAGTTGGTGATGTTTATTGTTGGGGAAAGGGCGGCGCTGAAGGGTTGAATGGGACAGGGAGCGCCGAACATATTGGCGATGACCCTGAAGATGTTATGGCACGTGTCAATTTGGGTGGGCCTGCGAGTTCTATCTCCATGAGACATGGTGTGGCATGCGTTATCGTTATGGGTGATGTGAAGTGTTGGGGCAACAATGCAGTGGAACAATTAGGCGTTTCCAGTCTTGGTAAAGGCGCAATTATTGGCGATGAGCCAGGGGAGATGCCGCCACAACCTGTTGAGTTGTGGTGAAACAAAGAGAGGGTGTTTGGCTTCAAGCCAAACACCCTCTTTAAGTTGTAGAGAACTATATTCTTAGAATGGACTACAGAAACTCTCGGACAGGAGTAGTGAAGTGCATGATTCGCCTGCACTGCAGTCTGCATCAGAAGTACATCCTGTACATACCATGAATGTGCCAACCAAGGGATCGGGCTCGCATGTTAAGCCATTCATACAGCCAGATGTGCTACAGCCACCGAGTGGGTCTGTGCCACCGCCGCCACCCTGACAGGAGTATGAGCCGCTTCCAGTGGAAGTTTCTAAGCACATGGCAGGAGGCAAGCAAGATGTTGGATCACCGGGGTTGCATGCCTGTCCGCCGCCACCGCCAGTGCTCTGACAGGTGTTGTTGACGCATTCGGTACCTGATGGGCAGACAGTGGGGTCAGCAGCACAGCTGGGAGGATCACCGCAGCGACCGCTGCTGAGGCAGACCTGTGAGCCTGTACATTCAGCGCTTGTGGTGCACTCCACGCAGCAACCATTGAAGCAGAGAGGGGCTGCGTCGCCGCAAGCGCCTGGTGTGTTGGGGTCGCAAGCTTCACAGCCTTCAACGCACTGGCCGTTCAGGTTACAGGATGAACCTGTGGGGCAGTGGGTGTCGTCGACACATTGAACACATGCGCAGAAGTCTGTGTTAAGGACTGGAGCGTCGGTGCCGTCACAATCTGCCTGTGTGATGTTGGGGCAGGATGCGACTTCGCAGTTGCCTGTGGCCTGGTTGCAGCGCTCGCCAGGAGGACACGCGTTGGGGTCGCCCTGAATGGTGGAGCATTCTGCGGGACGTTCCACACACTGGAAGTTGTTGTCTGGATCGCAGTACTGGTTTTCGCCACAGGTGACGTCATCACAGGATGTGATTTGTTTTTCAATACATGCGTTGACGGAGTCATCGCAGAAGTAGCCTGCGGGACACTTGCCCTGATCGCATTCACACTGGTGTGTGTCGGCGTTGCAGCTCTGGTCGGCGAGACAGGATGCGTCGGTGCGGCAGCCAGGTTCGCAGAGGTTTGAGTCGGTGTTGCAGAACTTGTCGGCGTCTTCGCAGTCAAGGTCTGTGGAGCATCCTGCGGCACAGGAGCCGTCGTCTTTACAGACAAGACCTGTGGGGCAGTCAAAGTTGGAGGCGCATGTTGCAGGAGGCTGCTGGCAGATGTTTGCCAGCATGTTGCAGACCTGACCTTCAGGGCAATCGCTCTTGTCGCTACAGGTAGCTTCAATGCATGCACCCTTGACGCAGGACTCGGAGCCATTGCAGTCAGAGCTTGATGTACACTCTGGTTTTGAGCAGGACTGGGCGCCATCATCTGCTTCGTAGCAGATCTGGCCTGTCAGACAAAAGTCACAGCTGACAGCTTCACATTGCTTTGTAGTCAGAATACACACTGTGCCAAGCGCACAATCATCATCTGCGATGCAGGACTGGGCCTGGCTTGCTGTGGTGTCGGGTCCACATGATGAAGCAAATACACCCAGCGCTCCAAACATGGCCACAGGAACAAGTAGTTTTCCTGTCAGGGCGGCCAATCGTGTCAATCCTTGTGAGGTCTCTATCCTCTTCTTCATACCTTCTTCCTCTTCTTACCGTATGTTGCTTTGTGTATAGCAAAGCCTGTGACAAGTGCGTGGTCACATGTGAACCTGTCTCAAAGTCCTGTTTGTAAGGTGTGAACCTGCTCCTGTCGAGGCGCTAAGCTTGCTGCCTGACAAATGTCATTGTGACAAATTGCACATCCCATGTCCAATTTTCACAATCCCCCTCAAATGTGCCCATCCGTGAGCCGTGTAGTTGGTTGCTCGCCGTCGTTTTTCTCAATGTTTATTTGAGTATAACAGGTGCAAGCGTCCAATGTAGACCAGCATCATTATTTGTGCAATATGATTATGGGAAAGATTTATGTTCTCCGCAACTTCTTTTGAAATGTGTTGCTTTTCTGGGTGTTTGGTGGTTTTTATGGACCTCTCTACGTCAGGTAAAGATCGTGTATCGATCACCTAACTTTTTGTCAGGTGTGGCCTCTCACTCCCTCTCATCCATTCTCCATCACATTCACATACAACGAATTTTATCATGCGAAACCTCATCTCTTCAGGACTCAAACGCCTTAAAAGACAGGACAGTAAATACCCCCAGGGTGATAAGTCAGCCACGGTCATCGCGGTCGCGACGGTCAAGGGTGGTGTGGGTAAGACAACCTCCACGATTAATATCGCTGCGGCGCTTGCCTCCACACATCAAAAGCGTGTGCTGTTGATTGACCTCGATGCTCAGGGCCACTGCTCTACCAGTCTCTCGGCACTGGTGCCCGATGCGCCTGTCTACACGCCCATCAGTGAGGTCTTGCTTGCCGATGACCAGAAGCAGGTGCTCGATAGCGCAGTGTCCACATCCTATCCAAACCTTGATATTACGCCTGCTGACTCCTCACTTGCCGAGGCCGAAGGACTGATATCACAGAAGATTGGTAAGGAGATGCTCCTGCGCGATGCGCTCGCCATTACGCGTACGCACTATGATGTGATCCTGATCGATTGTCCTCCAAACAAGGGTAACCTGACGCTCAACGCGTTGCTTGCGGCGGATTATGTGCTCATTCCCACGGACCTCTCTCCGCTTGCTGTACAGGGCGCGGATGAGCTCATCGATGCGGTCCTCACTGTCAATGAACGCTTGCATCACAAGCTTGATGTGCTCGGTGTGGTGCTGACGCGTGTGGATGGACGTAATGTCTCGTTGAATGATGAGATTCGCAAGCAGATCAAGGACGCCTGGGGTGATTATGTGCTCTCCTCGGAAATCGGTGTGAATACACAGCTCAGTCAGGCTCAACATGAGGGCCAACCTATCTTTGCTTTTGCGCCCAAAAGTCGTGGTGCTGCGCATTACTCTGCGCTGGCTCAGGAAATCTATAACAGAATCTTTGTCTGATGACTGCGCGTGTGCCAGTTGCGTTCTTTCCTCCTCATGGGTACAATCCGCTTACTGAGTAAGTGAACACTAACTTATTGGCTTTAAGTTCCTGTTTTTTAAGTCTTTAGCTATAGAGGAGGCCGCGTGGCTAGTCAGGAGAAGTACCCCCAGTTTACCGAAGAACATCAGATCTTTCGCAAGCAGTTGCGCGACTTTGTCGTCAAGGAGCTTGCTCCTCATGCCGAGGAATGGGAGAAGAATAAGCTCTTTCCTCGCGAGGTCTTTGAGCAGATGGGCAAACTGGGCTTCCTGGGTGTGCGTTATCCCGAGGATGTCGGTGGTAGCGCGGGTGATATCTGGCACACTGCTGTGCTCTGTGAAGAGATGCCGCGTGCGCGTCTGGCTGGTTTGACCATGGGTGTCCTTGTGCAGACCGATATGGCGACCCCCATTATCAATGAGATCGGGACCAGGGAGCAAAAAGAGGAGTTCCTTGCGCCCGCATTGCGTGGGGAGAAGATCGCTGCTCTCGGCGTCTCCGAGCCTAACGCGGGTTCAGACGTCGCAGGCATCAAGACCACCGCTGTGAGCGATGGTGACGATTACATTATTAATGGCCAAAAGACCTGGATCACCAACGGGACGCGCGCTGACTTTATCACCCTCGCGGTCAGGACCGATGTGGACAACCGCTACGGTGGAGTGAGCCTTGTGTTGTTTCCCACGGATACACCTGGTTTTACAGTGGGTCGCAAGATCGAAAAAATCGGAAATCACTGCTCTGATACTGCCGAGCTATTCTTTGACAACTGTAGGATTCCAAAACGTTATTTGCTTGGTGAAGAGGGGCATGGCTTCTACTATATCATGCAGAACTTCCAGGGTGAGCGACTTGTGGGTGCGCTCTCGGGTACGGCGGGCGCGCAGCTTGTGTTGGATGATACCATTGCGTACTGCAAGGATCGCACAACCTTTGGCAAGCCTTTAAGCAAGCATCAGGTGGTGCGTCATCAGCTCGTGGATTGTGAAACCGAGCTTGAGCTTTGCCGTACGCTCTCCTACCACGCGGCTGATTTGTTTGGTCGTGGTATTCCTTGCCAGCGTGAGATCTCAATGGCCAAATTGATTGTAGCCGAGCGCGCGATGGAGGTCATCGATCGCTGTGTTCAACTCCACGGTGGAATGGGGTATGCCGAGGAACTCCCTGTGGCGAGGGCCTGGCGAGATGCGAGGTTGTTGCGTATCGGCGGCGGGGCGTCCGAGATTATGAAGGAGATTATCTCGAAGATGATGGGGCTGTAAGCACACGACAAAAAAGAGGCGCGAGGGGGGCGAGGATTTACGCAGTAAATCCTCGCCCCCCTCGCGCCTCTTTTTGTCTCACGCGCAAGCGCTTAGTGTAGTCCTGTCTTGTCGATTTGTTTGACGATGGCGGCGGCAGCTTCGCGTAGTGACCACTCCTGAGAGGGATCGTGGGCGATGGTTTCAAACCATGTTCTGTAGCGTGTGCCCTCGCCAGAGTTGGCGACGATCTTGACGTATTTGGTGCGCAAGGTGTCGGAGAACAGGATGGTATGGAGGCGCTCGTCGCGTTCTTCCCAGACGACACGTTCGCAGCTTGTGTCCTCGGTGATGGAGAGGAACTCCTTGCGTGCCCAGCTCACATCCTCGGGCTTGGAGAGCATCTTCATCGCGTCAAGCAAGGCACAGAGGCGCTCGCCTTCTTCAGGCGTGTCATCGCTGAGCTGTTTTTTGACCCATTGTCTGGCCTCGGGAGCCTGTGTTTCCTGAAGTGCCCAGAGCGCGTAGATCATGACCTCCTTGTCGTCGGTCTGCTGTGCGAGTGGGAGGATCGTGTCATAAGAACCTTGCATGGCGATCATGCCAAGTCCGCGTAATAGGCCGATTTTTAGTTCTCTTGGGCCATCTTTGCTCTGGGCCAGTGCGTTGTCGATGGCGGCGCGTGCCTCTTCATCACGGCCAAGTCGACCGAGCGCGACCGAGGCTTCTTCGCGGACTTCAGGGGTTTGAGAGGTGTCCTTGACGAGGGCAACAAGTGGCTTGCGCGCGGTCTGGATCTTCATGATGCCTGCGTTCCACGCAGCCTGTGCACGAACTTTGGGGTCGTCATCTGTTTCGAGTGTGGAGGCGACAAGATCGCGCAATGTGGGATTTTCCCAGAGATCAAACTGTGTGGGATCAGACATATCCTGGAGCGCAGCGAGTCGTTCGGATGGGGTGTCAGAGCGCATGCGAACAAGGAAGAAGCCTTCTTCGTGATAACGATCAAGGAATCCACCACCGCTGTAGTTCAGGAGTAGGGCGTTTCCAATGACGAGCATGATCAGGACAATCATAAACTCGGCGTTGTGGTTTGAGACGACCACATCCGCATCAGGATCTGTCTTCCACTTGCGTTCTCCCAGAATGACCTGTTCTCGCCAGGGGCCTTTGAAGAAGAGGTCGCCGACGAGGATGGCCTGAAGGTAGCTGGCGAGCATGACGATAATCATCAGTATGGTGATGATGCCAATGTTGAGGCTCACCGAGGTGGATTGTTCAATGATGTAGTTGGTGCAGGCCAGTCCTGCGCCGATCATCAGCGCGCTCACGAGGATGACGGTAATAATGAGGCGTCCTCGGGAACTTGCGACGGAGCGAAAGAGTCCAAATTCCGAGACGTTGGAGACGAGTTTTATACGTGCCATGATAGTGTTTTGATAAGTGAGTCGATGAATAGGCTGTCAAGTGGGCTTATGTGCCCTGTGATCAAGAGACAACAGAAGTTGTCTGGAGTTGCCTTGTGGCCCAAAATAATTTGTTGGGCTGCATTTATTTATAGCAGAGAATGGAGGTGATGAGGATCACCTTGGTCTGGTTTATGGTGTTCAGGCATTTTTTATGTCACAGTGAGGTCTGCTTTTGAATAGAGAAGGTGGGGTATCACGTCAGTAAGTATATGGGGAGCGATCTTCTCAGGCTGCGTTAAAAAGTGAATAGTCTTCTTGCATTGTGTCAGGGAATAGCTTTTGATGTGACCTGTATAGATCATATGAGATTGAATTGATCCTGAGAGTAGATAGGAGAGGTTGAGATGAGACATGTGCCAGGAATTTTGGGTGCAGCGAGTGCGCTTGTGATGTTGTGCTGTGCCACGATGGCGTGGTCACAGGAGAAAGAAAAGCCTCAGTATGATGCGTATGAGGAGTTTGCCAAGGCCAACAAGTACGTGAATTATGGCAGTTATAGCCGCGCGATTCCGCATTATGAGCGCACGCTGGCGGCTGACCCTATTACATATAATATTGTGCACTATAACCTTGGGGAGCTTTACCGAGCCAAGAAGAACTGCGTCAAGGCGGTGTTCCACTACACGGCATATCTTGGTGTGGGCAATGATGAGGAGGCGCTGCAACTCTCCAAGAAGAGTATTTCCGAGTGTGACACCTCATCGTGGCCAAGCTTGACTGTGAAGGCCACACCTGAGGGGGCGACAGTGAAGATCAATGGGTATATCTTTGCGCAAGGCAAGGAACTTGGTACGATCAAGCTTGGCCCTGGTGACTACAATGTGGAGGTTGAGGCGCCCGAGTATATTGCTCAGATGCGCTCCGTCTCGTTGAAGTCAAAAGAGGAGAAGCAAGAGGAGTTTTCACTTGAGAAGCAGACGTTCTTTGGGACGGTGACTGTGAAAGTGGATCAGCCTGGCGCGACCGTGAAGTTGATTCCAAAGAAGTTGGACAAGCCCGAGCTTTCTCAGGGTGACCAGTCGATGAGTTCACCTGTCAAGGAGCCCGTCAAGCTCTCGACAGGTAAGTATTTGCTTGAGGTCAACAAGGATGGATTTGATCGCTGGATTCGTCACGTGTACATCACGCGCGATCAAAATATCGATGTGGAAGTGAGCCTGACCAAGGCGATTCCTGTGGAGTTGAAAGTGCAGTGAGCGCTTTGGCTACAGCAAAAATAAAGGGAGGGGGCAGCTGATTTATCAGCTGCCCCCTCCCTTTATTTTTGCGATGTGCTTAGTCCTCGTCAGGGAGGCTTCGCTCGGTGCTGTTACGTGTGACGGTGATGCTATATTCTTCGCCAAACCAACGGCTTAAGTCGATATCTTTGCAGCGCTTTGAGCAGAATGGGAAGTGTGGATTTTCCTCGCGAGGAGGGAGATTTTCTTTGCACTCTGCGCAGCGGCCATGCGTGGGTGTGGATGACATTGTAACGACGCTCCATGTTGATTGTTGCATGATGTCAGGGTGATTGTTTCCAGGTTGGAAATAATATGTTGCGATCAGATAACTTGCCGACAGCAAAAAGAACGCTACAGTTGTGGACGATGGGCAAGTGACCTCAAACGAGGTCTCCCCATGCTATTCATTTTAGAGTATAGCACCTTTGAGCCCAGCTTGGTACGCAGCTTAACTGCGCAATGAACTTAAGTCCTTTGCCTGATGTGGCAAGCTTGAGCACTGAGCTTGAAGGGTAAAACAACGAACAAATCAGGAGATTTAGATTACATGAAGATTTCAAAAAACGTATTGGGCGCATTGGTTGCATTGAGCTTTGCTGGCGTGACATTGACCGCGTGTGACAACGAAGTGAAAGGTCCTAAAGCTGAAGTTAGCGAGCCCGAGAAAGTCGAAGAAAAAGCAGAAGCTCCCAAGACCGAAGAGGCTGAGAAGCCCGCAGCTGCTGCTGAAGAGAAGGCTGCTGCTAAAGAACTCGCAATCAACAAAGAAGCGAGCAAGATTGAGTTCACAGGCGCTAAAATCACAGGTAAGCACGACGGTGGCTTCAAGGACTTTGATGGCAAGATCATGGTCGGCGAAGATGGCAAAGTGCAGGGCGTGAACTTCACCGTGAACACCAAAAGTGTGTTCACCGATCAGGAAAAACTCACAGGACACCTTCAGTCCGCTGATTTCTTTGATGTCGAGAAGTTCCCTGAAGCCAAGTTTGAGTCCACCTCCGTCAAGGAAGGTTCCGACGCCAAAACAGAAGATGGCAAGGCATACTCCCACACTGTGGAAGGTAACATGACCCTTCACGGCATCACCAAGAAGTTGGCCTTCCCTGCACATATTGACGCTTCTGGCGACAAGGTTGTGGCAAGCACCGACTTCGTGATCGACCGCAGCACATTCGACATCGTGTACAAGGGCAAGCCCGACGACTTGATCAAGCAAGAAGTTCAGCTTCGCGTGAACTTTGAGGCTCCCAAGCAGTAATGCATGTGAGTGATGTCAGGATGGTGTAGCATCCTGACGATCAAAAAATTGAGCGGCCAGGGGAGGGCAAATTTCGCAAGCGAAATTTGCCCTCCCCTGGCCGCTCAATTTTTTGAGTCCATGGGAACAGATCCCATGGAAAACTGATAAGATTGTGATTTCTGTGAATTCTTTTGTTTGTGTTAAGTGTCTGTTTTTATTGTTGTTTTGTTCTTGTTGCGAGAGGTGGCGCAAGACTTGCTCATGCTATAAGTCATGAAGACGCTTATGATTTACATGGCGAGTGCCACGAGTTTGTTTTGCAGCAGCCTGATGTGGAGTGGATGTACTCTGGATGAGGTTTCTGAGGAGCCAGATCCTCAACGCGAGCCTGTGGCCTGGATGTTTGAGCACACAGAAGATTACCTCGCTGCATCACCCACATGGCGACGTGAGCGCATTGAGCAGACGCTCTGGCAAGCAGAGCTTGGGTATTCTTCAAAGATGTTGGATGGCTATGGTCTTGAGCAGGAGGGGTGGGAGTTGTTGTATGCGTATGACTTCCCTGTGCAACCTCTTGCTGCAACTGAAGCACCACATGTACGCACGCTTGAGTTTGAGGGGATGCCCTTGCTCCAGAACGCAAAGTCAAAGTTTGGGGACGATCCGACGCGCTGGACTCAGGCACAATGGCAGAGCTTTGGCGAGGACGTGTTCTGGCAGATGCCAATGCGCAAGGATAACTACTTTGAGTGGTTATTAGGTCAGCCTGAGCTCTGGGATGATCTTGGTTTAAGCGTGGATGAGATGGGGAATCTTCGCGGTGTGACGCGTTACCGTGATATTCGTGGTGATGTGCAGGTGGGGATGAGCTGTGCGTTATGTCACGCCGCAGATGGTGTGCAGGGGAGGGCCGTGGAGCGGCTTGATCTTGGAATGGCCCGAGCAAAGTTCCGTGAGTCACGTGGTCTTGAGGCGGACGTGTATGCACAGTGGGGAGCAGGCAAGGTTGATGTGACCGATGATGATGTGCTTGATCCGATGGCGATTCCAAACCTGTGGGGGATGAAGTACCAGCGTTATTTCAATGCGTCAGGCGTAATTCGTGTGGAGACACCTGCAAGCGCGGCGATCCGCTTTGAGACACAGTATATGATGAACCACGGCTATGAGGTCAGGGCTCCGCGTGAGTATACCTGGGCGCTGGCGATGTATTTGTATGGTTTGTCCGAGCCTGATTCCGAGCCCATGAGCGATGCTGCTCATCGTGGTGAAGAGGTGTTTGGTGAGCGTTGTGCATCGTGCCACGTTCCTGAGCGAGGATATTCTGGAGATCTGGTTACGGCGACAGCCTTGGTGGGGTTGGACATGGTCGCGGCGACAAGCCTTGATCGTGGTACGGGGAGTTACCGTGTTCCAAGTTTGATCGGTGTGGGCGAGGGCGGACCATACTTTCATGACTCCTCGGCAAAGACGCTTGGGGATGTATTGGCAGGGGGGCACCCCATGGGAGGTGAGTTAGATGAAGATGATATGTCGGATCTGATCCTGTTTTTGAAGACATTGTAATGGGTTGAAGAATAACAAGAATCGTATGGGTGAAGTCTGATTTGCTCATCGGAGAGCGTGATAAACACAAGGAGAGCGAGATGAGAGTACAAGAGTTGATGAAGGTGATGGTGTTGGGATGTTTTGTGGTGATGCAGACCGCGTGTGTGTTTGGCGGCGAGGAGGAAGAGCCCGAGTCCTGGAACACCGAGGAGCCTGAGCCCGATCCCGAGGTCAAGGCGGTCCTGGATGTGAACTATGTCTCTGGACACCTTGGTAATTATAGTGATTGTCCCGATAAGGGTTATAGCGAAGATGATGGTGCTTCGGCGGGAGAAGCAGAGGATTCAGCTGGTTTTGCGCCTGTGGCAGGGGATTGTGCAGAGGGTGAAAGCTGTGGCGGATTATGGAACTGTGAGGAGGCTCAAATTACGGTGAATCTTGCCAACACATCGATGGAGGCAGCTACAGGCGTTTCGGTGGAGATGATCGAGTTGCTTGATAGCGATGGCATGGTCAGGGCAGTGCTACCTGTGAATGATGTGATGGTTGTGGGCGAGCAGATGTCCTTTAGCGGTGAGCTTGACGCGGGAGAGATGGTGCAGGTGCGCATTGATTATAAGGGGCCTGTCAACCTGTCAGAGCTTCTGGCGGAGGAAGACCCCTCAAGATCGGATGGACGTTCAGCCTATCAGAGCAGCGCCCAGTTGAGGATTACTGTGGGGGCCGAGAATGCGGATGATGTGAGTACAGACACCAAGGAGGTGTATGTGATCTCTGATGTGGCGACCTGAGCAACGTGACAAAAGACAAGAGCCAAAAGAGGGGCGATGTTCGCTAGCGAACATCGCCCCTCTTTTGGCTCTTGTCTGTTGAGATAGTTTACACCGCTCGTCTGTGAGGTTCCTGTTTGTAGGATTCAGAGAGGAATGCATTCATGGAGAGCTCCTGAGGATCGGGGTCGACCTTGTTTTCAAGTTTCAGGACACCACGAGGACAGACCTCGGCGCAGATACCGCAGCCCACGCAGCTTGCACGTGTGAAGGACTGATTTTTCTGAGCATAAGCGCGCACGTCGATTCCCATTTCGCAGTATTTGGAGCACATACCACAGGAGATACACATGTCTTTTTTGACGGTAATTCTGTAGCGACCAAACTTTTGAACGAGGCCAAGGATTCCCGCCATGGGGCAGAAGTAGCGGCACCAGACGCGCGTGCCCTTGATGGGGTAGAATGCGACGCCGACGGCACCCGAGAGGAGTGCAACGCCAAAGACTCCGTAGAGGAACTTGATGATTAGAGCGCTCTTCTGGAGAGCAGGAGAGTGATCACCCACGAGGTAGTTTGCGATCACGAGTCCTGTGGTGAGGAAGGCGATGATGATCATGGAGTGGATGGTGAACTTCTCCATTCGCCAGGCAGCAGAGCTTTTGTTTGAGAGTTGTCGCCAGGGTTCACCGAAGGTATTGGCGAGTCCACCGCAGCCACAGACCCAGGAGCAGTACCAGCGTTTGCCAAAGAATGCGCCGAGGATGGGGACGACAAGCATGGCTCCGATGATACCGTAAAGCACGAGGAAGATCGGCATATTGGCGAGGTTCTCGGGATAGAGATACTCGATTTTGAGAGGCCAGAAGTAGCTAAAATAGTAGTCTTTATAGCCATTTGCGCCAAGCAGTATGGGGAGCGAAAAGCCAAAGATGATCTGGACCAACATGACAACGCTTGTGCGTACGATTTGATAGGGGTTGTGCTTGTAGCGACGAATGACGAGCGCGCCACCGATGGTGATCGCAAGTGTGTAAATGGTGCCGTAGAGGGTCCACTTGTTAAAGACAGGGTCCCACCATTTTTTGAGTTCAAAGCCTAGCGCGGGGCCAAGCCAGCGCATGAAATGCTCAAAGATATTGAGGTCGTTCCCAAGGGATTTCATGGACGCAATGGTCGACTTGCTCGCCCCAAAGACGCGCGCTCCTTCCTCGAACTTATCGGGAAAATAGAGCAGAAAGTAGAACGCAAGCAGGAGGATGAAGAGAGCCCACGCGGAGGGGCCTCTGTGTGTAATGTCGTGTTTCAGTCGATTGAGTGTGCCTTGTTTAATCATGGTTCAAGATCTCCTCTTGCATGGCTTTGAGTTTTGCGCGGCCAAACTCCACATCGAACTGCGCTTGATGGAGACGTTTGCGTACATAAGACAGGGGGCGTCGTTGTTCGATCCATTGTGTCAGGATGCGGTGATTCCAACGAGAGCCCAGCATATTAAAGCCAATGACCTGGTCTTTTTGGGTGGGGTCAAACACGATGCGTTGTGTGAGGTAAGGTTGAGAGGGGTGTGTGCGCCACAGTGATTTTGTGTGCGCGGGAGTATTCACGACCTGACCAGCGGTGGTGTATTCGACATCAAAGAATTTGGAGCTATTAAAGAACGTCGGAGGTGCGTAGGCGACCTGATCGCCAAGCATATTCAGGGCGGCGATCTGGCCATGTCGTTTGGCAGAGTACCAGATGGTTTCGATCAGGGGCTGTTCCATGCCCAGGTCGATTTGAACGCAGTCTCCAGCACCAAAGACATCGGGTAGTGATGTTTGAAAGAACTTGTCAACACAAAGCGCGCGTTGAATATCAGGAGGCGTTGTCGCTGATTTGAGCCAGGATGTGTTGGATGTGACACCCACACAAATGCCCAGCATTTGTGTGTCAATCTTCTGATTTTTGTTGGTTGTAATTGCGCTTACACGGCCCTGTTGATCGGTATGGATCTGTTGAAGTTCTTCTTCAAGCAGCAGGTTCACATGATGTGAGCGAATCAAGTCGGCGATACGGGAGCCTTCTTCATGGGAGAGGGCTTGTGGCCAGTAGGAGGACTCTCGCACAAGGAATGTAACCTTGACCCCATGGTACATGAGGCATTCGACAAGTTCGATGCCGATGAGGCCGCCACCCACCACCACAGCGTGGGAGGTTGAAGGGGTAAGGCGTTCACAGTGATCGAGGTCCTGCATGCTGACGAAGTTGACCACACCATCAGTGGCCTGCTCGATGCCCTCAAAGGGCACGTGGCGCGGATGTGCGCCCGTGGCGATCAGGAGCTTGGTGTAGGTGAGCGGAGCTGATGTCTCAAGTGTGATGGTGTGGTTGTGCGCGTCAATATCTGTGACAGTATCACGTAGAAGCGTGATATGCTGTTGTGTGTAGACATGACGTTCATAAGGTTCAAGGTCTTCGCGTTGCATGGTGTTCATGTAAGCGTACATGAGCGCGGTCCTTGAGAAGAAGAAGTCGGACTCTTTGGAGATGACCGTAATTTTTGCGTCCTCGACCGAGAGTCGTGAGCGGATGGTCATGGCGGCTTCGATACCAGCGACGCCATTGCCAATAATAATGAAGTGTTCTTGATTCATAAAGTTTGTCAAATGCTTAGGCTTCTTGGGTGGAGAAGATTCTGTTGTCTATGGCAAGAATGATTTAATGTATGTGATGGTTTCAAATGAATAAGGAAGTTGTCTTGACGTTGACATAGTAGAGGGTGGCTTCGTAACATGCGCCTTCTGTTGAGGTAAATAATCACGCTTCATACACTGGTGTAGTGGAGCATAATCGACGAGGAAATACGAATGAATAAATGGACCAAAACCCAAGTGTTGCTCTGTGGCCTGATCTGTTTCGGCCTTGGCTTTACAGCATGTAAGAAAGATGGAGACAGCGGTGAGGAGACAGTCTCAGAGGCGGAATCCACTGAGGAAGCGGCGACTGAAGAGGAGCCCGCGGCGGAGGAAGAGCCTGCTGCTGAAGAGGAGCCCGCTGCTGAAGCTGACGCAGGTTCAGATGCGCAGGAAGCCGATGCAGGCGCAGAGGTTGAGGTAGATGAGGCGTTGTTTATCACAGCACTTTATGAGTCTACCTGTGTGCAAGGTCGCATTGAAGACACCGAGAAGCAGAAGAGCATTCTCTCCGAGATTTATGCACGTTACGGCTTTGACGAGGACAGCTTCAAGGCAGCTCAGGACAAGCTTGGTGAGAAGGCCAATGTACAGAGCGCCCTGAAGTTGAGGATGGAGAAATGTACCAGCGTGGAGGTTGCTGAGAGCTTTGCCAAAGCAGGCGATGCTGCTGAAGAGGAGACCGAGGAAGAGGTCAAGAAGGCACCTGCGCGCAAGTATAGCACCGTGGGTGCATACACACAGCGCGGTATCAGCATGGGGAGTTTCAACCAGGGTGAGTTGAGGCTTAGCTTCTCCAGTTCAGGTGTGGTCAGTGGTCAGTTCAAGATCAAGGCAGACTCTGTCCTTGTGAAGGTTCCACTGCGTGGTCGCATTGATAAGGATGGTGGTTTCAGCGCATCAGGCCGTAAGGGTGTGAACAACAACTTGAGCATCAAGGGTAACGCGACGACCAAGGAAGCCAGGGGTTCTATCACAGGTAAGATCAACAGCAAGGGCGTGAGATCTAGCTTGAACGCCAAGAAGTAGGCGTGTGATACAGCGCATCTGATGGATGTGTTTGTACATGTAAAATCCATGACCGCGAGCCGATGTAGTGTGGGCTCGTGGTCATGGATTTATTTTTTATGGTCAAGTGATCAGATATGAAGTGGTGAACCTGACACCTTAACCGTCGTCATTGGGTGAGGATGCAAGCCTTGATTTTATTGAGGACTTGAATGAATTGCGCTCAGAAGTTGTCGTCATGGCGTGGATGGGTTATGGTGTCGCGAATACGTCGTAAGCCATCGCGTTTTAGTGCGATGCATAATGAGAAAGAATTTAGACAGTCACATCTGAATCCTGAAGAGGAGATAGTTCAATATGAAGTTCTGTACGACATGCGGGAGGACCTACGAAGATCCTGAAATCGATATGTGTCCTCATGATGGCACACCCCTGTTCGGGATGGCTGGCAGCGAAGGCAAAGACCTTCCTGATGAGGATGTAGAGCCAGAAGGTGTCGAGGCGGGTACGGACTCGCCTGTGGAAGAGCTTCCCAGTCTTGTTGCGGCAGGATTACCTGAGGAAGACGCCAGCGTGGAGCCATCTGAGCCTGAAGAGGATGATGCGCCAGCAGGTATCAAGCCGATTCCAGAGCCGATGCCATTGCCTGAGCCCGAGCATCTTGATCTTCCAGAGTCCGAGCCTGAAGAGGAGCCCGAGACCGATCTTGGTGCGGCCCTGTTTGACGAACCTGAAGCTTCCGAGCCACAGGCAGAGGAAGAAGAAGAGGACGTTGATCTGTTTGGCCTTGCCGACGAGTCTGAGCCTGAAGCTTCCGAGCCAGTGTTTGCCGACGAGTCTGAGCCATCAGAAGATCCGCTCGCTGCAAGTGAGCGTGCGTTGTTTGGTGACGATCAGGATGACTCCTTGCTTGGTGATGACAGTGAGGCAACGCCCGACACTGCTCCTGTGCTTGGCGATGCGTTGTTTGATTCACAGGACGATGATGAGGACAAGGCGTTTGAGATTCCAGGCGCTGATGATGCCGCATCCATTCAGATCTCCGAGGCGATCGACACCACACTTGGTGACTTCGACGAGGATTCTGAGCCTGAAGGTGATGTTTCGCTTGCCGATGCATACGAGCCAACCTCTATCCCTGCCGAGGATGATGTGGAGGCAGACTCCATGCCCGATCCTCTCAAGGAAGAGTCCAAGGGACGCAGCGGCCTGTTGCTCGTGTTGTTGGTCATCATTATTGGTGCTGGTGCTGCGTGGTACTTCACCATGGGACCTGGTGCTGCAACCGAGGGCACCACGGATACTCCATCTCAGCAGACGAAGCCTGAAACAACAGACAGCAAGAAGGTTGAGCCTGCGACCGATGAGACGCCCAAGACCGATGAAGCCAAGGGCACCGAGGCGGATGCAGGCACTGCTCCTGAAGCAGATGCAAGCGCTGATGCCGCTGGAGATCAGCCAGCCAAGACAGAAGAAGCCAAAAAAGATCCCAAGGATTCACCCGGTGTCGCGCCTCCTCCTGTGAAAAAGGAAGAGCCAGTCAAAAAGGTTACCAAGAAGGCTCCCAAGAAAGTGACCAAAAAGGTTGAGCCGAAGAAGACCGAGCCCGCTGAAGAGAAGAAAGAGGATAAAAAGGAAGAGCTTAACAACGAGCTTGAAAACCTCTTGGGCGAGTAAGCAAGCGCAAGAAACGACAAAAGGGGCGAAGATTTACGCAGTAAATCTTCGCCCCTTTTGTCGTTTCTTGCGCTGATATCATTCCTCCACAGTGTCTTTATCCGCGGGCTCTGTGGTTGGCAGATTTGCCATCGGGAGGTTTGGCAGGGACATGATACGCGCAGTGGCAAGGTCATGTTCAAACCATTCAGTGAGGATGTGCATTTTGTTCATGGCACCAGGCATGAGGCTTGCGTAGGCCGCGCGGTACATGGCGTAAGCGACGCGTCCTTGAAGTGGGACACCCATGACCTTGATCGCAGCGCGTCCTCGTCCAAGCGTGAGCATATCGCCGAGGTGTTGGAATGAGAAAGTCTTGGGAGCACGTCCCGAGAGGGCGGCGATGATGTTCTGGGCGGCTACAGGCCCCTGTTGTTTTGCTGCCTGTGCGTTTGGCGCGGGGGCTTCTGGGGGAGCAGCGCAGTCTCCTGCGACAAAGACGTTCTCACAACCAAGTGCTTGCAATGTGCTGTCTGTCATGACTCGCCCTGAAGCGTCGAGTTCAAGGTTGGAGTTCTGGAGCAAGGAGCTTGGTTTGACACCAGCGCACCAGAAGAGGTGATCGCAGAGTATGGTTTCCCCGGAGGAGAGCGTGATCTCATGCTCTGTACGTTCTGTGACGCTGGTGTTGGTCAGGATGGAGATGCCAGGCGTGTTGGAGAGGTGGTCATGGGCGAACTTCTGAAGTTCGGTGGGGAGGTTTGTGAGGATCTGGTCCTGAGGATCAATTAGCAGGAAGCGCGTTTGTTGGACGAGATCGGGTGATGCCTTGGAGAAGACATCACGAGCGAGTCCAGCGTAGATCTCAGCGAGCAGCTCCACGCCTGTGGGGCCAGCGCCCGCGAACGCAAATGTAAGGAGGGACTGGCGCTCATTTTTTGGGAGTTGAGCAGCTTTTGCAAAGGTGTGCTCAATGTGTTCACGGATCAGGACAGCGTCTTCAGCGCTCTTGCAGGTGTAGCAGAGGTCCTTCCAGTGCTCATGATCCTTCCAGTCTGTCTCGGAGCCAGGCGCGAGGAGGAGGTAATCATAGGGGATGGGTTGAGAGGACGTGAGGAGCTGATTGTGTTTGAGGTCAAGGCCCGTGATCTGTTCAATGATCAATTCGGTGGAGGGATCGATGTGATCTTTGAGCGGGAAAGTGATGCTTTTGAGGGAGAGCTCGGAGTTTGCCACATTGGGGAGCAGTGGAGTGAAGAGGAAGTGTGTGGAGTTGGAGACAAGGGTGATCTTGAGTTTACGACGGGTAAGCGTGGCTTGTTCAAGGGTATGAAGGGCAGAGAGACCAGCGAAGCCAGCACCGAGGATCACGATATGACGCATGAGAGAAAACCTTATCAAGAGGGATGAGATCGGTCCTTTGGAGGGGACCGCATCATGGAGGCAAGCACAATGCTAGATTTTGCGGGAGTGATCAAGTGAGTGTGATCGGAACACGTAAAAAATAGCTGACTCATGAGGGGTTATGGTGTGGGCTATCGTGATTTGACAGAACCGTCAAAATAATGACATGGTGTAAGCACACAAACACAAAGACGTGGCCAAACAGGGTGCAAGTGACTCAAAAAAGGGGGAGATATGGTTTTTCTTGCGTGAGATCGATGCCACTATATGTAGTGTGTTCTACTTTTGTGGGCTACTTTATCTGGTATAATAAGCTTGACATCCTGTGTGTGCTGGGCGAGTCTTTGGTTCGCTTCGGCCACACGAAGGGCAGCAGGTTACAGGATATGTAAATCGTTGTTGATGCAGTATAAATCAACAACTGTTGCCATGTGTGGGCCAGATTGAATCGTAAAGTCACGATGATTTATGTCGGGTCACCACCAAAGGGTGATCAGCAGGAAAGTACAGGCTCACAGGAGTTAGACGACATGAATAGCACGGAACATCAAGGTGGGGGAGCGGGGCGGATCTTGAGTTCCAACTGGCAAGAAGAGATCAGGTTACATTGGGGGATGTGGTTTGGATCAGGCACCTAGAACGTAGGGGTGGGACAGCAGGACAGGATACACAAATGAGCAAGGGCGAATGAGATCGCTGTTGGTCATGCTGTGAGTCTTGTTTTGAATTGAATGGAGCTTCACTGGACTTATGTTTAGTGTGAGTGTCAGGTACTTGGAAAACTAGCACGTATTTTATACTTCACAACAACCCGAACATCATTGGAAGACGAGCATTATGGCCACAGATATTCCCAGCACATCTGTTAATACACAGGCAGCAAAACCGACCAAGAAGGTCAGAACATTTAAACCCACCAAGGACGGGCTCAAGTTTCCCCGTGTGTATACCAAGCCAGGCGTACACCCATTTGACGAGGTGACATGGGAGCTACGTGATGCGTCAATTACCAATGAGCGCGGCGAGGCAGTGTTTGAGCAGAACGGAGTGGAGTTCCCCGAGTTCTGGTCACAGATGTCTACCAACGTGGTGGTCTCGAAATATTTCCGTGGCAAGATCGGCTCCCCTGAGCGTGAGCACAGCGTCAAGCAGTTGATTGGCCGCGTGGTGGATACAATCACAGAGTGGGGCAAGAAGGATGGTGTCTTTGCGGATGATGACGCAGCCGAGACCTTCAGAGCAGAGCTTGCATATTTGATTTTGCATCAGAAGATGGCCTTCAACAGCCCCGTGTGGTTCAACGTGGGTGTGGAGGAGCGTCCACAGGCGTCAGCATGTTTCATCAACTCGGTGCAAGACACCATGGGTGACATCATGGATCTGGCAAAGACCGAATGCATGTTGTTCAAATGGGGAAGTGGCGCGGGCTCCAACCTGTCCACCTTGAGGAGCTCCAAGGAGTATCTCTCGGGTGGTGGTCAGGCCAGCGGTCCTGTCAGCTTTATGCGTGGTTATGATGCGTTTGCAGGCGCGATCAAATCAGGCGGCAAGACACGTCGTGCAGCGAAGATGGTGATTCTTGATGCAGAGCACCCTGATATCCTTGAGTTCGTGGAGAGCAAGTCCAACGAGGAGCGCAAGGCATGGGCTTTGATCGAGCAGGGTTATGATGGTGGCTTCAACGTGCCTGGTGGTGCGTATGATTCTGTAGCCTTCCAGAACGCCAACCACTCCGTACGAGCATCTGATGAATTTATGCAAGCAGTGGTGGACGATGCGGACTGGACCACAAAGGCTGTGGTTGATGGCGCTCCTATTGAGACCTTGAAGGCACGTGATGTGATGAACTCCATTGCCGAGGCGGCATGGGTGTGTGGTGATCCTGGTATGCAGTATGACACCACCATCAACGACTGGCACACATGCAAGTCGACCGATCGTATTTACGCAAGTAACCCATGTTCCGAATACATCTTCCTGAATGACACGGCATGTAACCTTGCGAGCTTGAACTTGATGAAGTACCGCAAGGACGATGGTTCCTTTGACGTGGAGAAGTTTAGCCACGCAGCAAGGCTCACCATCACGGCGCAGGAAATTATTGTTCCTAACGCAAGTTACCCCACACCTGCGATTGGAAAGAACTCACATGATTTCCGTCCACTAGGTCTTGGATTTACAAACCTTGGTGCGCTGCTCATGGTGCGAGGCATTCCTTATGACTCCGCACAGGGTCGTGCCATCGCAGGTGCGATCACCTCATTGATGTGTGGTGAGGCGTATGCGCAGTCCGCAAAGATCGCCAAGACCTCAGGTCCATTCCCTGGATACCCCGAGAATGAAGAGCCAATGCTTGGTGTGATCAAGATGCACCGCGATAGCGTGCAAGGCATCGCATCAGAGTACAACGACATTCAGAACGATCCTATTTTCAAGGCGGCTCAGAAGTCCTGGGACAATGCATACGCACTGGGCAAGGAGCATGGATACCGCAACGCACAGGTCACAGTGCTCGCACCTACAGGTACAATCAGCTTCCTTATGGACTGTGACACCACAGGTATCGAGCCTGATATCGCGTTGATCAAGTACAAGAAACTTGTGGGTGGTGGTTACTTCAAGATTATCAACCGCTCTGTGCCAGAGGCTCTAACCGTACTTGGTTATAATGAGCAGGAGCGCAAGGACATCGAGCAGTACCTGATGGATCAGGACACCATTGAGGGTGCGCCTCATCTGAAAGAAGAGCACCTCTCCGTCTTTGATTGTGCGTTTGTTGCTGCCAACGGCACGCGTTCCATCGAGCCGATGGGTCACGTCAGGATGATGGCCGCATGTCAGCCATTCCTCTCTGGTGCAATTAGCAAGACAGTGAATATGCCAAACACCGCAACTGCCGAGGAAATCGCAGATGTGTATGTGGATGCATGGAAGCTTGGTTTGAAAGCGATCGCCATCTACCGCGATGGTTGTAAGCGTACGCAGCCTCTGTCCACCTCCATGGACAAGGGTGAGGAGAAGCAGGAAGCTGTGGCATCCACAGAGACCGTTGAGAGTGAACTTCCCATGGCAGCAGTGGCTGAGAAGGTCATGTCCGAGCAGCCCGTGCTCAAGCGTCGTCAGCGTCTTCCCGATGAGCGTCCCTCGATTACACACAAGTTCTCCATCGCAGGTCACGAGGGTTACATCACCGTGGGCATGTACAACAATGGACAGCCTGGCGAGATCTTCATCGTGATGAGCAAGGAAGGAAGCGTGGTCAGTGGTTTGATGGATTCCTTCGCGACCTCCATCTCTCTCTGCTTGCAGTATGGTGTGCCTCTGGAAGTGCTCGTGGACAAGTTTAGCTTCACACGCTTTGAGCCATCTGGCTTCACCAACAACCCACGTATTCGTATGGCACACTCCATTACGGATTATCTCTTCCGCTGGCTTGCGGACAAGTTCATGGGCGACTCTCAAAAGAGCCGTTACTTTTCAAACCTTGAGTTTGGAAGCGACTCCGAAGAAGAAACTGTGAGCCCTGCTCAGGCTGTCGCTGCTGTCAAAGGCCAGGAGCCAGAAACTGCTGCCGAGGCGACTGCTTCTGCATTCGAGGAAGCTCCTGCTGGAAGTGTGGTGTATGAGGCATCCAAGAACTCTGCGCCCATCGCCATGCAGTCAGATTCACCCCCCTGTCATGTATGTGGTGGTATCACGGTTCGCGCTGGAGCTTGTTACTCCTGTCCAAACTGTGGCGCTACAACAGGTTGCGGTTAATTTAGAACACGCTCAGTCCTGGGTTTGAAACCTTGAGGTTCTCAGGACATGACATCCTGTGATAAAGGCCAGAGGGAGAGGGGCTGCTCATATATGAGCAGCCCCTCTCCCTCTGGCCTTTATCATGGAGAACTTTGAAGAAAGGGCTGGATTATCTGGCATCTTGATCGAACTCAAGCTACAACTAGAGTGGTAGAGGGGTTTGTATAGTAAGAACTTGTTTGGGATAAATGATGCATCGATACGTGAAGGATTTTAAAACAGGTGTTGTGGGCCGCGTTGTGTTGACCTCTCTCTTGGGCCTTGTCATGTCGGGGTGCACTGTGTTGACAAGCTTCAACGAGTGTGACGTTGACGCAGACTGTGCGCCGCTTCAAGGGGATGGCGCTGTGTGTTCTGCGGGGATCTGTGAGGTTTCCGAGTTGCCTCGTGTTGATGTGTCTGGTGTGATTTCAACCGACACCTTGTGGACCGCCGATAAAGTGTGGGTGCTCAAGGATATTGTCACCGTGTCTCCCTCTGTGCAGCTTACCATTGAAGCAGGCACCACGATCGTAGGCGATCGACATTCCGCGCTCGTTGTGCGCTCAGGTGGTCGATTGATCGCGCGCGGCTCCCGCGAGCTGCCGATTGTTTTTTCAAGCAGCAAGGATGAAGGTCAACGCAAGTCAGGAGACTGGGGTGGTGTCGCGCTCCTTGGGCGCGCCAGCGTCAATCGTCCGAATGCGACATTGAACATCTTGCCCAATCAAGAAGATTCACAGTTTGGTGGCGGTGATGACGCTTGGAACTGTGGCGTGCTTGAGTATGTGCGTATTGAGTTTGCTGGTGGACAGGTTGAAGGCGAAGAGGCCCTCAACGGGCTCACGTTTGCAGGCTGTGGTTCAGGGACATCCGTGGACTATGTGCAGATTCATTACGGAGATGATGATGGCCTCGAACTCTTCGGTGGCACTGTGAATATCAACCACATCCTCGTCACTCGCCCGCAAGATGATGGCGTGGATATTGACCTTGGTTGGCGAGGACGCGGGCAGTTTATTGCAGTGCAGATGGACGCGGGTGGAGACAACGCCATTGAGGTGGATAACCTTGGTGAAGATCCGCTGGCCACACCTCTGACCGACTTCCAGATTTATAACTACACCTTGATTGGTGATCGTGACTTTGGTCACAGCCGTGGCATTACGTTCAAGGCTGGTGGCACAGGTTCATTGTCTCACGGAATTATTCTTGGCCACAGGTTAGAGGCAATCGATGTCTTTGGTGTGGACTCGGGAAACCTTGCGTTGATGGATCGTATGGAGGTTGCGCGTACGCTGTTTTATGACATTGGCCCAGATGTCGCGATGGGGCAACCCGCACAGTACTTCCCCGTGGCAGGTCAGGAAGGAGAGGTTGATCCCGAGACGATGACGGGAGATGATGACAATGGCTTGAGTGAGTCCGAATTCTTCCGTAGCAGCAAGTTTAACAACATCTTTGATGTTGATCCTCTGATGCCTGACGCACATGATCTGCTGGCTCCGAACTTTTTGCCTGCAGTGGTCACCTCCACAGGGCAGCCTGCACCACCTTCTCCAGAGTTCAACCCGATCGGCGTATATCTGGGAGCATTTTCTCCAGGCAGCATTCCCTGGACTGATGGATGGGCGTCGTTCCCTGGTTCATGAATACACAGCGAGCATATACAACGTGTGCGATGCGCGGCCTTCTGTGTTTGAGTCTCTTTTGCTTCTCGTGTGAGCCTGATCAAGAGGCACTAAGAGGCATTGCTGATGATGTGATGGATGTCGCAAGGCAAGACCCTGAACGCCCAGGTAAGGTGGGTGTCTACATGGGGTTAATTGTACGTCATCATGCCATGAATGTGGCGACACGCATTGAGACTCAAGGGGGAGCAGCGTTGACGCGTCAGCGCGCACCCGTGTGTGTGGGGCGTTTGCCAGGGCAGGCACAGCAGATCAGGCAGTGGGCGCGTGCGCAGCTGTCATCCTCACCCGATATCTTTTTCGAGCAACAGATCACGTATGCATCCTATTCAGATGGTGGGGAGCAGCTTACGCTTGAGGATCGTTATGGCGATATGCATACGGTCCTCAAGGGTGATCGCTGGATAGATATGCGGTGGCGTGGTGGGACACGTTTACTGAGTTCATCAAGGGGAGATGCTCGTTATGTGGAGGATCCCATGCCGATGTATATATGGCAGGCGTTGAGGGATCGCCATATACGACAGATGGAGTCCCTGATTATGCAAGTACCTGCGTGGCAGCGTGTACACGATATGGAAGGGGGCTATCGCATGGTATCTCAGGACACCGAGGGTGCTGTGCGTCTTGTGTGTGAAGATGGTGGGGATCAGGTCACTTCGTGGGGAGGTCAAGGCGGGATATTGAGACAGGTCACGCTCTTACCCTCATTGAGAGATGGCCAGGATGGGTGGTTGTTGAGCGCGACGTATGTGCTTGGCCGCGAAGAGCTTCAGGTTGAGATATGGCAGGGTGAGCGCGAGGAGGGTGGGGCTTTGGACGTTTTTGATGTGAACAGGTTAGTGTTGGAGGATGGAACGCAATGAGTGTGAGTGCACGAGGAGAACTTTCGACATGTCGTCGTTGGGTGATCAAGCTTGGGAGCAATGTGCTTCTGAGGAAAGATCGAAAGGGTGTGGATCGCGTTGTTTTTGCGAGCCTGGTTGAGGACGTGGTGTGGCTTCTTGAACAAGGTTGTGAGGTCACGATCGTGTCCAGTGGAGCGGTGGCACTTGGCAAGAGCTTGATCCCTGCCGAGCGTTACAAGCGTGGTGATATTCCAGTGTTGCAGGCGTTAGCTGCGCTGGGACAACCTCACTTGTTACGATTGTACGATGAGGAGTTTGCGCATTATCAGAGGCTTGTGGCGCAGGTGTTATTGAGCCGAGGCGATCTGGATGATCGCAAGCGTTATTTGAACGCAAGGCACGCATTGCACAGGTTGCAGGCGATGGGGGTTGTGCCGATTATCAATGAGAATGATACGGTCGCCACGGAGGAGCTCAGGTTTGGTGATAACGATCAGTTAGCCGCGATGGCCTGTGGTGTTGTGGGTGGCGATGTGCTGGTCATCTTGAGTGATGTGGATGGCGTGTTTGATGTATCTCATGATGAGAGTGGAGGGCGAGTCTTTGGTGATCGCATTGGTCAGGCAGGAGCGCTTGATGAGTATTTGATGCAGATCGCGGGGCCTTCTGTGTCTGGAGTGGGGACGGGTGGGATGAGCACCAAGATTCTTGCTGCGAGGAAGGCTGCAACATTTGGTGTGTCGACGATGATCGCACCAGGAAAGAGGCAGGGTGTGTTGAGAGCGTTGTATGAGGGGGCTGACGTGGGGACGTTGCTCACGGTGGATGGCGCGAAGGATGTGACAGGCAAGAAGGTATGGTTAAGTGCGGGAGCGATGCCTGTGGGTAGGATTATTTGTGATGCGGGGGCATGTCAGGCGGTCATGGAGAAGGGGGCAAGTGTGTTACCTGTGGGCGTGCTTGGTGTGGATGGGGACTTTACAGAGGGCGATGTGATCGAGCTGGTGAATCAGGCGGGTGAGCGGTTTGCAGTGGGGCTCGCGGTGTATGATGGAGAGTCCACGCGTCGTCTTGTGGGAGCGCACACCGAGGAGATCATGGAGAGGCTTGGTTATCATGTGCTCGATTGCGTGGTGCATCGTGACAATCTGGTGATCTCGACGTGAGGTGTTCATGATGGGGCACATGGAGAAAGGCCGTGCTCCCCTGCAAAGGGGAGCACGGCCTTTCTTTGTTTTTGGCATGTCACTGGATGTAGGAGCGTAACACGTCGGGGCCGATGTAGAGCATCCAGCTGGTGGTGATGAGGATGAAGATGACGAGGAAGGGGTTGAGTGTGTTTTCAACCTTGATGCGCTCGGAGGAGACAGGTTCCCCATCGATGGTCAGCTCGCAGAGCGGGCGTAATCCTGCGATGGAGAGGATATTAGCCTCGATATGGTAGCGAGGGATCTCCTCACTGGAGGGATCATCCTCACTGGTGTCGTCTTCAAGTTCGACGATGGCCTCAAGCTTTGGATGCAGTCGTGGTCCTCCCTGGGCATCGATACGCTGGTCGTCAAGCCAGAGTTCGTATTGTGGCGCGAGGAAGAGATATCGAGCGACCCAGTTGCCAGTGATGCGAATAGAGTGATTTTTCCAGGAGCATTCCATGATTCAAATCCTGCAATAAGAGGGCGGTACTATATCAAGTGTACCGCATTGGAAAGTGGAGGAAAAGAGTCAGAGAAGCGAGGGAGAGATCGCACTAGTCTTTCTTGGGAGCCATGAGGATGAACTTTTTGTGCACATGGGAGGCGAAGTGGCAGTTTTCCTCGACGGTCTTGTTTTTGTAGGGTTCTGGGCGGCAGTCGAGTACATCGCTCCAACCACGGACGCCCTCGGGGAAGAAGACATCATGGTTCAAGACGGAGGCGGTGCCGAATTCGGAGAAGCTGCCATCTTTGTTGACATGATAAAGGATCAGGGACTGGTCAGAGGAGGAGGACATAATGGAGGACTCCATGGGGGTGAAGGAAAAGTGTAACATGAACACGCTTTTTACGTGTCTTGGCGCGTGATTTTGTCAGGGAGGAGGGCTGTGATCAAGAGGAAAGGTGCGGAGAAGAGGATAAAGTCGAGAAGAGTTGAGAATTTTTTTGTCAAACGCCAAGGACATGTCATAATGATTGAAGTTAGGTATGTGAGTTGTGGAGTTTTTCGCGCCATGTAGCGTGAGATGACGATGAACTTGCTGCTTAATCGTACAGATGGAATAGAGTTGCCCTCTCTTGAACGTGAGTTGGGTGGACGACTGGTCTTGGCCAGGGAGTGAATTGCAGAGGTGCTTGGAGTCAATATGTTTGTGATCGCAAGGACGCGAGGTCGTCATTGTGAATATAACGTGCAAGCAAATTGACAACAGTGAGCGTTTCGTGCGAGGCTGCACCTGGTAAAGAACCTATCGTCGGATAACTAATAAAGAAGAGCACGAGGATTGCGCCCATGGCAAAGGGAAAGCACTGCGTAGGGCTTGATATTGGTTCAAGCGCAGTCAAGCTTTGTGTGCTGAAGGGGACCAAGCGGGGATTACAACTGCAAGCATTTGATTATGCGCCGTTGCCCCCCGAAACGATCGTTGATGGTGCGCTACTGAACTCATCAGTAGTGGCTGACGCGATCACAGAGCTGTTGAGGAGGCACAAGATTCGTGCCAAGGAAGCAGCGATGAGCGTCTCTGGCAACACGGTGATTATACGAAAGATTACGCTCCCAATGATGACCCAAGAGGAACTGCGTGAGTCGATCCAGTGGGAGGCTGAGCAGTATATTCCATTTGACATCAAGGAGGTCTACATTGGCCACGAGGTCATCGCCCCGCGTAAAGAGCAAGGGCAGATGGATGTGGTACTGGTAGCCGCCAAGAAGGAGATGATTGATGACTATCAGAACGTCTGTCTTGACGCTGGCTTGAAGCCACGCGTGATGGATGTGGACGCGTTCGCATTGCAGAACGCGTATGAGGTCAACTACTCATTCCTTCAGGGAGAGACTGTAGTCTTGTTGGATATTGGTAACTCGGTGGTGACCATGAACGTGGTGACCGATGGTGTGACCATGTTCACGCGAGATCTATCACTGGGTGGAGCAGACATTACTGAAGAGATTCAGAAGCAGCTGAACATCACGTATCAGGAAGCAGAGAAGTACAAGACGGGCGGCACGCCTGGTGTGCAGACCGATGAGGTCTTGCCCCAGGAGGTTGAGAAGATCATTGGAGAGAAGGCCGAAGGCATCGCCAATGAGATTCAGAGGTCGTTGGACTTTTATTCTGCGACGGCGGCGGATTCGCGCATTGACAAGATCATGGTCTCGGGAGGCACCTCTGCGATTCCATCCTTGGTGCGAACGATCTCACGCATCAGCGGTATTCCCGCGCAGGAGATCAACCCCTTCCAGAACATCAGTTATGATGAGCGCCTGTTTACCAAGGCGAGGATACAAAAGCTTGCGCCTATCGCGACAACCGCAGTAGGGCTTGCTCTCAGGAGGACAAACGAGACATGATTCGGATTAACCTCTTGCCAGTTAGCGATGGGGACCGTCTCGCACAGGGACGCCTACATCTCATTATTTTTGCCGGCGTGCTTTTGATGGTGGCGGCGCTCCTTGGGCTGATCTTTATGGCGACCAACTCCGAGCTTGAAGAGTTGACGAAGCGTCGTGATGAGGGCAGGGCTGAGGTTCAGCGTATGGATCGTGATGCCAAGGAGATCAAGGCATTAAACGACGAGGCTTCGCAGCTTGAGAAACAGCTCGCCATTTTGGCCGAACTCAAGGGTGGGCGCACAGGTCCTGTGCGTATGCTTGATGAGCTCAAGTCGATGTTGAACCCCCCTCGCAACGAGGAGGATCGCTTTGCACAGCTCCAGAAGAACTGGAACGTGGAGTGGGATCCCAAGCGTTTGTGGCTGGCCTCCTTTGCGGAGGAAGGTGCCAAGAAGGGTGGTAAGCCAGAATTTTCCCTGGAAGGTTCAGCGATCAACCACGATGATGTCGCCGAGTTTTTACAGCGTTTAAATACAGCAGAACACTTCTATGACATCAAGCTTGATGAGGTCGTGTCTTCACCAGTGAAGATGGGCCAGAAGGAAGTGCCAAGGGTGAACTTCAAGCTCAAAGGCAAGCTCTCTTATCTTGGAAAGAGTAAAGAGCAAGCTCAAGCCCCCGTTGTTGCTCCTGGTAACCCTCGTCAGAGGCCAAAGAAGTAAACGCCACACAGCTTATGCTAGAAGAGAGATAAGGAATGAACGATCTTATCAGTCGCTTTAACACCTACCCACTGGGTCAGAAAGTCTTGATGCTGCTTTTGCTCATCATCTTGATGGTGATTGGATTTTACTTCCTCCACTATCAACCCTATGAGGAGCAGGTCGCGAGCCTGAACCAGGAGCTCAAGACCATTCAGGCCAAACGTGAGGAGTTTGAGGTCCTCAAGAATGAGAGGGCCGAGGTGCTCTCACGTTTGGAGAAGCTCAAGCGCGAGCTTTTGGTGGCGCGTGAGCAGCTGCCTGCGAGCGCCGAGGTGCCAAGTTTGCTGCAACGCATTCACAACCAGGCAAAGACAGCTGGCCTTGAGATTACACGCTTCAAGCGTGTGGATGACGTGTCGAAGAACTATTACACAGAGATCCCCGTGGAGATGAAGCTCTCAGGCAGCTTTGATGAGCTGGCGAACTTCTTCTACTACCTGGGTCGAATGACACGTATTGTGAACGTGCGTGATATCTCCCTGAAGCAACAGGGGGGTGGTAGCAAGCTTGACTCCGAGGATGCAGGCGAGCTTGAGGTTACCGCGAGGGCAACAACCTTCATGTACAACGCGCCAGAGCAGTCTCAGTTGCTGGGTACAAATAAGAAGTAGTGATGTGTGCATCGGAGGGAGGGCGTGATGGCGGTGGCGTAATGCGACCGGCACATCACACGACCCTCCCGAATACAAGAGACACATGATTTAACAGACCTTTAGAGGTTAATAGAGCCATGAAGATTGATGACACAAATGTACAACCCAGACGATGGAGCCGCCAACTTGGTCAGGTGATATCTCTGGTGTGTATGGGCGTGGTGGTCGGCTCTGGTTGTGAGATGCTAGGTCTGAGTGATCCGGCTCAGCAAAACACACCCAGTCCAAATCAGGCCAAGAAGACGCCTCCTAAAACTAACACCCCACCTCCTGTGGTCGCAGATGCGGCGGCAGAAGAGGAAGAGAGCTACGAGCGTCCCGAGTATCCTGATAACGCAGGGCGTAACCCCTTCCGCGTGGATGTGGAGACCGTGGTTCCATCTGTGGTTGTGGCCGTCAAGGAGGAGCGTCCTGTCGAGCCTCTTGAGCAGTTTGGTCTCTCGCAGCTTTCGCTTATTGGCGTGATCAGCGAGACCGCTGTACCCAAGGCAATGTTTGTGGACCCCGAGGGCTTTGGCCATGTGGTCAAGGAAGGCGATCGCATTGGGCGCCAGGGCGGAATCATCACGGATATTCGCGACAATGAAGTGGATATTCAGGAGTCTGCTGTGGAGAACTCCCAGGTCCCATCCACGATCAGAACACTTCGACTTAGCGACACTGAGATCCGTTCATCGGGTGATGATGAGGAGCTTAGCGAAGCAGAGCGTCAAGCTCTTGAGAGGTTGTTAAAGAGCGAGGAGGGGCGTCAGCAACTCCGCGACAACCTCAGAGAACAGATGAATCGAGAGTCGCAACGAGGAGCTTCTCAGGGAGCTTCCTCGGGTGGGATTGCACCACCTGTCCCTTAAGGACAAGAATTGCATAAAAAAATTGGCTCTCTCCTCACCCGAGGGTTATAACGAGGGAGAGAGTCTTTTTTGAATGAACACTATACGTTTTTCGCGTGAGGGTAAGGTTGCCACGGCAGCACTGGTCTCACACAAGACAGAGGTCACCGTTTATTAGCGCGTACATAAGACTATCTCTTGAAAGGCAGGCATGTTGCCCGCCAGGAGTGTCGCGTTAATAACATCGAGGAGTCGTGCATATGTCTTCTATAAGATGGAAACTGGCAGCAGCCACAATGAGCATCGCGCTTGCCGCGAGTGCGCCCGCCTGGGCGCAACAGCTTGATGATGGCCCTGCCCAGGTTACAATAAACAAGGTCAACTCCTTCGATATTTCCGAAGGTGAGGCGGGCACCCTGATCCGAATCAAAGGATCCAGTGTGCCCACGTTCTCGGTGTTTAAGCTCGCCGATCCGCCACGCCTCTTTGTTGACCTCTCTCACAGTCAGCTTGCTGGAGGTGAGGGTGAGGTTCGCGCTGTAGGTAATGGCGTGATCTCACAGGTTGCTCTCATTGGTGTAGAGGACTCCTCTCAAGCGATGACTCGCGTCATCATTGGCTTTGAGCAGGCGGCCCACTATGATGTGCGCGCGGATGGTAACGATGTCCTTGTGTTCATTGATGGTGAGTCACGCAGAGCTCCCGATGTCAGTGAGAAAGTGTCTGCAGCTGCAAGCCAGGCGCTTGAGCAGGAACGTCAGCGCTACCAAAAGGAGCTGACCTCCACACGTGAGCGTCTTGAGACTACTGAGCAGGAACTTGAGCGTTTGCGCGCTCAGGCAAAGACCGCTCAGGGCAAGGAACGCAAGGCGCTTGAAACCAAGATTCAGGCGAAAAACCGCGAAGTTGAGCAGGCCAAACTTGAGCGTCGTGATGCTCAGGATAAGCTTGCTCGTGCAGAGCGTGAGCGTGAAGGTGCACTGAAGAGAGCTCGTCAGGCAGAGAAGCAAGCTTCTCAGTCCGAGCAGCAACGTCAGCTTGCGCTCAAGCAACTTGAGCAGACACGTGAGCGTCAACAGACACTCGCAAAGCAGACCGAGCAGCTCAAACAGCGCGAGGCCAAGGCATCTCAGGAAGCTGTGAAGCTCCAGCAAAAAGCCACCGCGCTTGAGCAAGAGCTTAGTAACTTGCGTAAGAAGGTCGCCACATCTGGCTCTTCTTCCAAGGTCGCTTCACAAGAGATTGCACGTCTTGAGTCGCTTCAAAAGAGCAACGCCAAGGCACTCGAGTCTGCCAAGGACGCAAGCGCCAAGGCTCAGCGTGAATACGCTCAGAGCCAACAGCAACTTGTCGCCGTACAGGACAAGCTCGCCAGCACACAGGCTCACGCAAGCAAATTGCAGAAGAGCCTCGATGCACAGACTCAAGAGATGTCTGTGATGCAGGCCGAGCTTGCTGCGCTCAAAAAAGAAAAAGCTCAGCTTGACTCCAAGAGACAGACTCTGGAAGCCCGCAACGCGGACCTCTCCAAGAATAATACAGAAAGTAAGGAACTGGCTCAGCGTCTTGCTCGCGCACAACGCGAACTTGAGCAGGCCAACCTTCGTCAGCAAAAGCTCATCGCTCAGATGGAAGAGCAGTCCAAAGCACAGTCTGCAAAGCCTGCTGCCAAAGCTGTTCCCGTCGATGTGACCGCGCCCAATGTCGTCAAGGATATTCGCCTTGAGACCACCAACGGCCGCTCTCGCATTGTCGTTGAGCTTGACCGTCCAGGTAGCTTTGAAACCTTGCCTGGCGATCAGAGTCGCGCTGTGATGATTCTGAACAACACCGAGCTCCCCGAGACTCTTGAGCGTACGCTTTCTGCCAACGCTCAGGGTGGCGCTGTGCGCTTCGTCTCAAGCTTCGTGGACCAGGGTCAGGTACGCATGGAAGCTGAGCTTGGTGGTGAAGTCGCCGAGACAGTCCGCGCTGATGGCAACACCCTTGTGTGGGAGTTTGCTTCTGCGATTGCGGAAAACACTGCACAGGCACAACTTCCCGCTGAAGCCGCTCCACAGGCTCCAGAAGCTGGTGATAGCTTCACATCTGCTCCTCCTCTGATTGTGACTGACCCCACAAAGGTCTCTCGCGTCCCAGGTATGAGCCGTAAACGCTTGACCATCGACCTTCGTAACGCTGACATTCAGAACGTGCTTCGCCTCATCTCTCGTGAAGGTGGCGTGAACATCATCGCGGGTAGCGATGTGGCAGGTACTGTGACAATGCGTCTTCGCGGTGTGCCTCTGGAAGAAGCCTTCTTGACCGTGCTTCAGTCTCAGGGACTTGGCTTTGAAAAGCGTGGTAACGTGATTCGCGTGACCACACAAAAAGCTTTGCTTGATGAGCAGCGCGCCAGAGCAGAAGCTCGCCAGGCAATGCTTGATAGCCAGCCTCTGGAAGTGTTCCTGTTGCCTATCAACTACGCAGAAGCGGGTGACCTGACGGGTCAGATTCAGGGCATCCTGAGTCCTCGCGGTAGCGTCACAGTGGATGAGCGTACAAACACACTGATCATCAAGGATGTGGCAGAGAACCTTGAGCCGATTCGCGTCCTGATTGAGAGTCTTGATACACAGGTGCCTCAGGTTCTGATTGAAGCTCGCATTGTGGAGACCAACGACACCTTCCAGCGTCAGATTGGTATTCAGTGGGGCGGTAGCTTCGGCATGAGCCAGCAAAACGGTAACCCCACAGGTCTTATCTTCCCAAGCACACTTGGTGTGGCTGGTGGTGCGACTGATGGTCAGACACCTAACGCAGGTGTTGGTAACGCTAACCCCAACTATGCGGTTAACCTTCCTGCTCCAGTGGGTACGGGTTCCGGTGGTGGTATTGGCCTGACCATGGGTAGTGTAGGCGGCAACGTCAACTTGAACCTCCGCTTGAGTGCTCTTGAAGAAGCTGGCCATGCACGCATCGTGTCTGCGCCCAAGATTCTGACTCTCGACAACAACGAAGCATCCATCTCACAGGGTACAAGTATTCCTATCAGCGTCGTGGGTGCGGCGGGTGTCCAGACCGTGTTCGTCCAGGCAGTGCTTGAATTGGTGGTGACACCTCACGTAACTCCAGATGGAAACATCCAGCTGCACATCCAGGCGAGCAAGAACGAACCAGACTTCCAGAACACGGGCGCTCGTGGTGACCCCACAATCATCCGTCGTAACGCCGAGACTGAGCTCTTGATCAAAGACGGTGATACCACCGTGATCGGCGGAATCTACACACGCAACGCAGGTACAAGCACATCGGCTGTCCCCTTCTTGCACAAGATTCCAATCCTCGGCTTCTTCTTCCGCTCAAACTCCGAGAGCGAGCGTCGCAGCGAGCTTCTGATCTTCATCACACCTCGTATTGTGAACCGAGCAGAGTCCCTGGGTGTCATCTCCGCAGGAGCTGTCCAGGCAGGAAGTGGAAGTAGCGCATCAGGCGGCGGAGCTTCAGGCGGAGCTGGCGCAGCAGGTGGTGGCGGATCTGTGAACGTGTCCCCCTACTAGTGGCATGCATGAGAGGTGGTCAGTGGACGACGAGCCCTGACCACTTTTCATCTCCACAGATGCTAAAGATTTTGATAGACTTAAGTGACTTAGAGCACTTCATCGAGGATAGATACCATGAATACTTTACTGAAGAAGACATTCGCATCGCTCGCGATTTTATCTGGAGCATGTGTGGTGTCTGGCTGTGTTGAAGCAGAATCCAGCCTCTCCATCTCGGGTCCACATGTGGGTACAGGATCCAGCACCGATGAGGGTGCGTTTGAGTCGTGTGTCTGGGAGTTCGAGAACGGTGCGGAGATTCCTTCTCCCATGGTTCTGGATTTGTCTGCTCTGGAAACAGTGGGACACTTCCCATTCACTCAACTCCAGGCCCCATTCTCATATCCTGTGGGCTCCTTTGTTGCCGTACTTAACGTGGGTAACAGGTTGACTGGCGATACAGGTGGCTCATCTCTGTCGATGAACCAGAACACTGTATACCTCAACAACGCAACCATTGAGTGGACTGTTGGAAACAACTCCTACTCACCAGGTGCCTCAGATGGCGGTGCCTGTGAAGGCGATGGTCTTCGTCAGATCTCTGGCGTGGTGGATACAAGTGGCTCCAGCGTCTTCGTTCCCGTGGAACTGTTGAGGACTCAGGTTCGCCCCAATCCTACCTCACCTTCAACTGAGGCCGAGTGTTTGCGTGGTCTGTTGACCTCGGCAGATGCAACGGGCGCACCCACACCTGCAACTGTACGTGTGCAGTACCTTGGTGAAACCACTGCTGGTGTGAACGTTGAAACCCCCATCCTTGAGATCCCTGTGATCCTGTGTGATGGATGCGCTACAGATTACAACCTCAGCGCTAGCGGTTTCCCATCAGGTGCCACATCCTTGTGCTCCATTGAGTAAGATGGACCACTGATAAAGACAAAAAGAGAGGGCGAAGTTTGCTAGCAAACTTCGCCCTCTCTTTTTGTCTTTATCACAAGACTAGTTTTTCTTTTGGCGTCGGTACATCAGACCTGCTGCTGCGATAAGTAACCATGAGGCATCACCTGAGCGTCCTGGTGTGTGGTTACAACCACCATCTATACCTGATGATGTTGTGAGGAGCTGGTCGAAGTTCTCGCCATTTTCATCCTCGCCAGTTGGGTCGGATGGTGTTGTGCCCTGATCTTGTGGTGTGGATGGAGAGCTTCCCATATCAGAGGAGGAGGGTTGTCCTCCCTGATCCTGACCGCCGCCAGTGCCTCCTCCCATATCGCTATCTGCCGAGTCGGCTACAAGTTGTACGCTGACCCAGTTTGTCTCGCCTTCGGTGAGCATCTTGGTCTGGGCGTTGGTGATATAACCTGCTGCGCTGGCTGTCACGGTGATGGTGCCTGCATCCACAGGTACTTCATTAAAGATAAATAATCCCTGCTCATTGCTAAGTGTGCTTTGCCCATCATCAAGTGATACGTCTGCGCCCACAATGACTGTGCCTGTGATGTCGTTTGGATCGGTGTAGACGTAGCCTTGCACAGTGACAGAAGCATCGGCGACCTCGAGGCTTCGCAGCTCAAGGTTTGGTTGATAGTGCTCAAGAATCCAGATGTAGTCCTTGCCCGATGCTCCCCAAGATGCCGTGCCCCATTGGCACATGCCACGTACAAGGCAACGATCGCTGCCTGCGAGGTTGGGGTTATCTTCATGTCCTGCGCACGTGTTGTGGCCACACCATGAGCCTGCGCAGGCGTTTACCGTGGGGTCATCGGGGACGAGGGCGCTTGTTGTTCCATATTCGGGGAGCGTGCCGTGTTTGCCACAGGAGGCAGCATACTCAAGCTTGTCGAGCGTCTGTGGTTCGCCCTTTTTGACGAGGATCTGATTGGCTACTGCTTCAGCTGCGGCTGTGGTGATCCCAAGGCGCTCATCGCTATAGCGTTGGTTGCAGGCCGTGTCGTCAATATGAAACCAGGTGTAATTGTTGGGGGGCAGAGGTGCATCCACGGTGCGTCGGTTGCTCTCATCATAGGTGAGCATGAACCACAGGCCATAGCTCTTGGCAGCGATGCCAAATGCCTTGTACGTTTCGGATGATCCCTCAATGCTTTGAAAGACACCGATCTCTGGTGGTAGCACGCCCTTGACGTAATCATCGATGTCCATCTCTTCAATGGCGACCACGGGGTTGTTGCTACAGCCATTTTCGGGGCTCTGCCGACGGCCCACGCGAATCCTGCGTGGAATGGGATCGGTGACAGTCAACGCCAACGGGTTGTTTTGTCCAGGGAGTTGAATACTGTGTGGAGCATCGTCAGGAAGCGCGCCACTGGAGGTTGGAATCCCCATGGGAGTGGTGCTTGCTGGGAGTCCCTGATCTGCAAACCAACTGGTATAGATGTGGGCCTGAGCTGCTTTGTATTGCGGTACAACCTGACGCACCAGTGAGACCTTGCTTGGTTTCTGTTCAAGATTTGCTTCAAAGTCGATCTGATATTCACCCTGCGGCAAGTCAAATGACCATTTACCTTCATGATCGGTGTGGGTTGTGTGGTTTGTACCTGCAACAGTCACAAGCGCGCCTTCCACAGGATATCCTGTCAGCGCATCTGTCAGTGAGCCTTCCAGTGGTTCGGCCAGGGCAGCCGAGCTTGAGCACAAGATCATGCATCCTGCTAGAAGTGGGAGGCCATGTGTCATCAGGGTGTGTGTTGTCAGCATAAGAACCGCGCTCCAATCATCATTTCTGGCCATCATATTATGGCGTCATATCGTGCATTTAAACCATAGTTCTCGCGTATATTACGCGACTTGATGGGTCACTGCAAAGGTTGTGCTGTGATTTTATCAGTGACCAAAAGAGAGGACGACAAAGAAGGGGGCGAGTGTTGCGCAGCAACACTCGCCCCCTTCTTTGTCGTCCTCTCTTTTGGTCTAGGTTCTGTTGACATAAGCTAAAGGTATGAAAACTTGACAAAATCGGTGGTCCGAGCATGGATGTAAGTACGACC
>CATLTV010000030.1 GCA_950059285.1 uncultured Pseudomonadota bacterium
TCGTTCATTGCCATGTCCACACCTCGCTGCACGAGGTCTGATACATCGACCTTCTCCTTCGGGTCACCTTGCAATTGGCGCGCACGCTCAAGACCCTGTGTGATCTTCTGCATGCTGCTTGGCAAGGGTTTTGAGGAGAAGAACGAACGCGAATCAATCGCCAAAAACTCGGCGACATTCTTCTGACCAACGCGAGCCTCAAGGCTCTCGGCGGTGCGACGCATATCATCTTTCTCAAACGATTGAAGTTGCTTAAACAGATGTTCATAGGCAGCCTGAGCATCATCTGCCTTGGATGGTTCAATGTGCTTGAACACAAGCCAGGTGTTGAGCGCAACCCACACATGCCAGCGCTCAGGGCGACTCGTCTTGGAAGAGCTGCTAAAGAAACCTCTGACATTTTTGGCCCAGGCCCTGGTGTCACCACCCGACATCTTCTGTGCACCAATGCTCTGCTCAAATCCTTCCATCGCCTCATGAATCAGGTCACGTGCACGTGCGCTCATCCCAAGGTTTGCAAGAATCCTCGCCAGGGATGCCTTCGATGAATGGAAGATCTTCTTGGTCTGAAGCTGGCCTATCGCCTGCTCCACAACCTCAATGTTCTGAAGCACATAGTTTGTGTCCGTACCATCTTCAAGCTCTTCATCGGCTAACTCAAGCTCGGGGTCTTTCAGGATGCGCTCACGCAAGAATGTGGCTGCGTCTTGCGTCAACAGACCATTCTTGTTGAGCTCGCCAAGCAAGCTCTCCCTGATCTCTTCCTGTGTCCTGACATCCTGAGTTGCAGACAAAATATCGCGCCAGGCAAGCCACCTGACCTTCTTCCCAAGACGCTCCTCTACACTTCGCAACTCGTTGGCAACATTCATCAATTCACCAAGAGCCATATCCGAAGAACCCTCGCTCTGATGAGCAAAGACTTTGCTCACAGGCAACAGCTCTTTTGGCTCCTGGTTGGCCTCTTGAAATGCAGCGAGGAAGCCATCCTTGAAGAGCTTGACCTCATCGTCCTTGACGGTGACCACGGCACCATCAAGCGGATATTGAACCGTCCAGAGCCCCTCAATTGCGCATGTAATCGCATCGCTCCACTGGCGGCGACGATGCTTGACCACACCCAGGTCTTGCCACAGCTCAACCTGTGGGCCATGACGCACAAGATCTCGCTCAAGATCAGCTTCCAACAGCTCAAGTTCAGAGGGAGTGTCTGCGACCTTGGCTGTCGCGTCTTCTGCTTTCACCTCATCGACCTGACGTGCCTGAAGCTCAAGGCGACGAGCGCGCTGCTTTTTGGCGCGATCGATGCGTTGCTGCATACGATCACCCTTGTTTTTGGCGTTTGCATTCTCCTTGGGCTCTGCCTTCTCCACTTTTTTGCGCTTTGTTTTACTCTCGGTCATCCCTGCTCTGGATGGCGCATCCTTGTACACGCCCAGATCAAAAATAGAGTCCTGAAGGATGTCCTCCAACGCCTCGCGTTCAAAGTGCACCACATAATCTACAAAGTTTTTAAGCGGTTCAAAGGAGCTCTTCAACACACGCACATGCTTTGCATCTTCCACGGAGCTACCATGACGCCCCGTAGCAGCATCATAATCGGGCACCACAAAGCTCAACACGGCAGGTCTTAGTTCGAACAACTTCTTGTACTGATCTCGCCTGAGCTGTGGCTCAAGCACGAGGTTGTTGGGCAAGAAAAGGTTGTCAAAGCCCTTGTAACGGGCAAAGGGCACACCACCCACGTGCATCAACAAGGTGCCATCGCTCCCACGATGCTTTTCCCTGAGGAAATACCACTGTTTACCCTCATCATCGCGCACCGCAGATAACTCCAGACGCTCGATGTCCGCATCATCAGCCATGGAGAAATAATCTTCCAGACGATCGCGATCATCCTCACGCAACAGGAGCACTTCCACAGGAGCAGGCTCATGCCTTGGGGCAAGATTCAAGCTCACCTGAAAACGATCCTCACCATGAGAGAGCTGCTCCCATGCATCAACATCATCAATGTTGATGGAGAAATCAGTAAGCTCGTAAATACTTCTCCACTCTGGCTTTTGCGTCACCTGGAAGTGTGCATTGGCAGGGAAGAATATCCAACGATCCTGATGCTCGGAGAAGGATCGACGCCAGAGCTCAGCCAGTGGGTGTCTATAACCCCATTGCACATAGAGGCCAGGACCATCCGTCATCGGCACGAACAACGTCTGACGTTCTGGGTCTTGCTCCTGACACCAGGTCAGCAGGTAGTATGATGGTGACTCGATGCGTATAAGCGTCACCTCCTCACCCTCATGTGTAAAGCTTGCAAGGCTGATGCGATCGTTGTTCAAATACAACGATCGACGCACAATCTCTGGCATCAATGACTTGTCCTTGAGCCAAAACACCACGCTCACATCATGATCTTCCTCCTGACCATGATGCACCTGTGTAGGTTCAATCAGCTCTTCAAGTCTTGGCGCGCTCTCAAAACCAAAGATCTCAAGTTGCTCTTTTCTCTTGTCATTGTACAAGAAAAGATCGCCATTTTCTGAGCTTACATGAATTTCACGCCCAACATTCTCGGGCAGTGGAGCCTTGAGAGAATTACTTGATACACCAAGCAAAATAAGCGCCTGACGTGCCTTGTATTCAGGGTGGCGTACACGATACGCAGTGAACAGCCCATGCGCTGACTCTTTCGGTGTCTGATTGACCTTGAACAGATCAGCGAGGGCGCGCACATCCTCAATTAAATAAGCGTAAACCATTGTATATTTATCCCTTCTCTGTCTCCGCCTCTCGACCTGGTCCTTCTGTCACTTGCTCTCGTTTTGCAGGCTCTGGCCTCACGCGACCCACCTTGATCTGACCCACATCATCAGGGTCAAGAATGCCCTGTCCAAGCAACTGCTCCACGATGTCATGATGATCTTGCTCATGCTCATAAGGGAGCGCATCATCCTCGGACTCATAATCAATAAATATATCTCGCTTGCCTGTCTTGGGGTTGGACACCAACCTGATCGTCATCTCAGCCATCGCTTTGCTCCTTTGTAAAATAATAAAATACGTTTATTTTAAAGCCACTTGCAGCACCATCAATCGTCATCATCCTCGTCGTCCTCGTCCTCACGAGGTCGCAGCGTGTTGCCCTCGGGGTGGACTTTGAAGGACTTGCCCCCAAAGATCTCCTTCATCTCATCAAGGCCAATGGTCTTCTTCTCAATGAGAAGCTCAACGAGGGTGTCAAACTCGGCGCGATATTTTTGCAAGGTTTCAATGCATCGTCTCTGCTCGTCCATGATGATGCGGTTGATCTCGACATCAAGTCTGGCAGCGGTCTCATCCGCGATGTCACGACCAATGTTGATCTGGCTGTGTTGCTGTTGATCAAGCCTGTAGGCGCGAAGCCCCATCTCGGTGCTCATACCAAACTGCTCGACCATCATGGATGCAATGGAGGTTGCCTGCTGAAGGTCGTTCCAACATCCACTTGAGACGTCTCCCAGAATCAACCACTCGGCCTCTCGACCACCTAGCGCCACACAAATCGAGTCCAGCAACTCTGAACGCGTGCGTACATGCTGATTTCGTGCGGTGGCATGCATCACATAACCAAGATAGGCTTCCTCCTCGCTGGCGATGGTGATGCGTTCCACAGTAGGACAGTGTGGCAAACAGTAAGCAAGAATCGCGTGACCTGCCTCGTGTACAGCAACCGTGCGACGCTCACTCTCTTCAAGAAAGACACGCGTCTTCTTGCGAGAGCCCATCACGCTGTCCACATCCTTTTGTGTGACCTCCATCGATTTTGCACCACGACGTAACTGCTCACGCTTGAGCCCCCTCATGATTGCGTAAAGGTGGTCACCGCTGTAACGCACACCCTTGACCGCATCCACAAAACCCTGTGTTTGCTTGACCATATGATCCATCACATCGTCAGCGATCTGGAGGTTGAACTTCTTGGCGTAAATGTCGAAGATCTTCTTGCGGTCCTTCTTGTTTGGATAGGGAATTTCGATCGCCAACTCAAAACGCCCAGGACGCATCAACGCCTGATCCAGGGACTCCACAAAGTTTGTTGTACCCACAACAAACACAAGCTCCTCTTTCCTGAAGCCATCCATCTCGGTCAGCAACTGGTTGACCATGGAGTGCTCCACACCACTTCCCGTGTATGTGCCACGCGCCGAAGCAAAGGAATCAAGTTCGTCGAAGATGATGATGGATGGTGCGCTCTTACGCGCCAGTGCAAAGACCTTCCTCAGATTTTCTTCGCTCTCACCTACCCACTTTGACTTGAGTTCAGGACCAGACACAATGCTCACGGTCGCGTTCAGTGCTGTCGCAATCGCCTTGGCAAAGAAGGTCTTACCCGTACCAGGAGGACCATGGAAAATCATCCCCTTGGGCACGATCTCCTCGATGCTGCGAATGTCATCAGCGCTGTCCATGCCCTCCTTGGCGAGCAACAGGTCGAGAATTTCCTTGCGGATCTTCTTCTTCACCTTGTCGTAGCCACCAATATCATTGTCCAGACTAACGTGCGGAACCTCAAGATCACCAACAAGTGTAAGCTTTCGAATATCCTGGTAAATCAGGTCCACACTTCCAGGCATATTTGGATCAAAATCAACGCGTGATTCAAGCTGGTTTAACACCTGCCTCGCGCGCACTGCGTTCAAACCTGAGAGATACTTGTAGAGGTCGTAGGGGTTAAAGCTGTGCACTCCAAACTTGCGCGCTTCACGCTGCAAGATGAGCTGAGGCAACTTGTCACGACCAATGCCCACGATGGAGTACTTGACCGTAAACACCTTCTCGATAACCTCGGGGATCTCAAAGTTTGGATCTGTAAATCCAAGGAACACAAGATCAGGGTTTTCATACATGATCGCGGCAGCTTCACGCGCCTCCACACCCAACGAACTACGTGTTGTTGTCGTCAATATATCGAGGTGTGTGATCGCAAAGACACCATCTGTGCGTGCGCCATAAATTGCCTCACGCAGCTCATCAAGCAAACGCTGTGTCAACGTGGCATTGGCCTGCATCGGGTTAGGATCATCAGGAGCGACCGCGCGTGGATGCCCTGAAAGTAGACGCAATGAAGGGCCTCCCGACGCGCGAAACCTCTTGCGGAGCGCCTTGTAAATGTAGTTTGAAAGCTGCTTATCACACTCGATTAACACCGAGAGACGCGCCCTTAACTTCTCCTCTATCCAGTCCAGATCCTCACGATAAGCAGCCTCAACGGCTTCATCGTAACTTAACTGTGTGGGGAGCTGTTCGATCGCTACAGAGAGTTCACTACTCACATTAAAACCTTAGTCTATTCAAACAGTTAAAACCGATTAATCGGCAGAGGAGGCGAACCTTACTGCGGTCAGGTTCGCCTCCTCTGGTTGGATGCACACGATAAAGTGTGGATGGGAGTGGTCAGGTCGTGCGTCATATGCGCTCAAACCTCAATCTTGATCACCAGCTCATACTCACCCGCTTCGTTGGTGCCCTCGTACTCCTCGACCACATCGCCAAGACGTCGCGCCTTGCGCTTGAGCGCCTCGGAGTACACATCTTGAAGCACCTGATTCATCTCCTCGAGACGATCGCTTTCACCAGCAGCAAGCCTGGAGCTGACATCGCTCTGAGCATCCTTCTGACCACGCTCAAGCAAGGCATTGGCCTGCTGTTGTGCGCGGTTCTCTGCCTGGCGCTTTGCTGCGGCACGCGTCTCTGCATCACCCCAGGAATCCACCTTGCCAGATACGGTCTTCTCGACCTCAAGCTCGGCCGTCAACTCCAGAGACTCCATATCCACAGTGATCATCTCACCTGAAGCACCTTCCTTGACGAGCTTCTTGCCCTCTTCTTCCTCTTCAAAACCTTGCTCGACCAGGCGCGCGCGCAAGAGGTCTTTCATCTCATCCTCTGGCAGGACATCTCTTAGATCAAGCTGGTGAACTGTCTTGTCATCTGCCGAGACGACTTCGCACACCTTTAGTGACACACGATATGCTAAACTCATAATGGTTCTCCTGTTTTTGTGTTGTGCTCCCACATGTTACGCTCCAATAACTCCCCTGAGTGTATTGGAGAACACATGGGCGCGGTGTGCAATTTCAGCAAAGGGTTCCTGCTCGTAGGTGCTCATAAACACCTTGTCGCCAGCCTCACGATCAATGGGGTGAATCTGACGAATATCCTCATACTCCGTCCTGATGCGCTGACATAAATCAACCCATCTGGACCACATCTGGCGATAGGAGTCGCGCTCCGAGAGCTTGAGCTGTCTGGCTATCTTGTTGAATGAGTTGAGCTGATTCTTCTCATATGGAATCTCTGCACCGTTCTTTTGAACAGCGAGCACATCCCTGAAGAACTCAATAAAAACGAGAAGATAGTCTTTTCTGCTCCTCTGTTCTGCCAACGTAAATAACGCCTCGCCAAAGTGAGCAAGACCACGATTGAGTTTATCAAATCTGTCCAGACTTTCCCACCTTGAGAGCAATTGATAACTCCAATAGTTGGCCACATATTTCGTAAGCCATGGCCAGGAGGGCTCAAGGTCATCCTGAAACAACCGATTCACCACGGCCAATGCATCCTCTTCCTCGGGCATATTCAATGTCACGAGTCTGGTCAGAGGATTACGGCCAAAGCTCTGAAGCGCCACATCAGCAATACGAAAGTTGGCGTCATCAAGACGCTTCCACACAATGTGTGAAGCCAACAGATCACCATTTAACTTCGTACTCGGATGCACGCTCTTGGGGTAATTACGCGTCTTGGGGACAGGCATCCCACTGGCAAAACACATCGCGTTGTACGCAAAGATCACGCTCTCGATCGAATGCTTGCTAAACGCCAGTCGACGCCCTGCTCCCCTCCACTGCTCCTGGCCAATGCCACGTTGATTATGACGTGGATCATCCCTGCCAGTGTCCGCAACCATACGTTTTTGCCAGGCTCCCTGACGGCTTAAAAACGCCAGCGTACCTCGCTCAATCGAGGCAGCGAGCGCGTCCACAACCTCGCGTGTTAACACCTCGGGATCGCCCAGTGGTAACGGCTTGGAGTGCCTTAATTGCAAGGGCGAGTTTTGAAAAATATCCACGCCAAAGGGCAACATGTGAAAGGCTGCGATTTCCTGCAACCTGTTGTCTGATATCGTCTTTCTTGACATAAACCATACGCAGCTAAAACTAAGTTACTTTGACTTCGCTCGGATCGATGCTCGGGATAACTCCACGATGCTCTCCTCAGGAAATCCATTGATGGAGATCTGATCTCCCACCATACGCAGCTCAATCGTATTGGGCTCCTCGGCCCATCCTGAACTGGTCTCGGCCAGGTGCTTGTAACGCTCTGTTAAAAAATGAACCTGCTGGTTGGATGAACCAATCCATCTCCTGTCATTGACATGCATGGACTTGATATAGGGGCCATCCACCAAGAGGTCGATCTGCGATAAAAATGCGCTCCAATCATCCCGATTCTCTCGCTTTATACGTCGCATTGTCAAACCTGAAAAGACCATCACGCCAAGTCCTCTGGACCTCACCTCGCGCGCAACCTCAGCGAGCGCTTCAGCTTGCCAGAACGGCTCCCCTCCAATGAAGGTCACACCCTCTATCCCCTCCGTGTTGACGATCCTCTCCACCACATCATCCACATGACATAACTCCATTCTCTGATCCTCCAACATGTGCGGGTTACAACACCCCTTGCACCTCAAAGGACACCCCTGCACCCATAGCGCATAACGCACACCTGGCCCCTCAGCCTCTGTACGTGGCACCTCGTTGGCCACGTTGACCCACGCTGCACCCATCTCTGTTGAACTTGTAAACTCAGGGGCTTCACCCTTCATTGGACTCTCCTAATCGACAAGAAACGACAAATAACCCATCATTCACAACAACTTAAACCAAACAAAAACAAACATCAGAACACTCCACCTTACCTATGAAACCTCCTCACCTGCAAGTGCATTCCAATCGACTCAATCATGTCATCACGATCATTGTTATCACTTGCATTTGGGGGTATCTTCACTTAAAACTTGCTTCATCTCCTCTAATCTCCCTCAACACACTTCAAAGGGTGGGATCATGAGCACTCCTTGGCAAATTGAACTGGGTCAAAAACTTCACAATCTCCGCATGGAGCAGGGCCTCAAACTGCGCGAACTCGCTCAATCCGCAAACATGTACTGGATTGAGTTGGATCGTTATGAACGCGGTGAACAAACACCTGACCTCCACAAGCTCTACATGATCGCTGAGATCCTCAACGTCTCCCTTCATGAGATCTTACCTCCTCATGCCAAGGAACCTGAGGAATACACCCACGAACAAGATCAAAACTAAAGAATCAAAGATATCAACATGAAAAACGGCGTCGGTGATCTATCACCGACGCCGTTTTTCATGTTGATATCTTTGATTCTACTAACTCAGCTTGAATCGCTTTGCTTCAACTCTACCACGCATTGAACGCACGCGCTCTTCACCCTTCCAGATCACTCGCAATGCCCCATCCTGAGCATCCAAGCCACCGCCCTTGACGTGGTTGGAACGCAGCGAGAGCCTGTCTGAGAGCTCAACGCCCATCGTCATCACACTCTGCTTGTGGTTCACATCACCGATGCCCACCGCGCTTGGCTCCTCCATCGCCAAGTTGCCTGTACACTCCACATCCAACAACTTGACCACAAAGGGTAACTTCAACTCACCATTACCAATCGCTTCCTCCACAAAGGAAGACACCTGCACGCCCGCATACATCGCACCGCAACTCTCAAGCTGCGCCACATTATCCTGAAACACACAACGATCCTTCAGGCGTATCGAACCGTTCACACTTGCAACGCCTCCTCCCATTGACGCTTCATTGGCTCGCACAAGTAACTCTGTCCCCAATAGCTCTGCGCCATGAAGCAAATACACCGCCCCACCCAGACTGCTAACATCATCACCCTTGTTATACTCAAAACCCACGTTGCTCGCCTGAATCACGCTGCCACCCAGCGCCAACAACGCACCTCCCCCCTTCTGACCAAAGTTCTTCTCGCACTCCACAAAGGAGAGCTTGACGATGCTTCGTGTCTCCTCATCATACCCACCCACAGCCAGAATAGCTCCGCCTGAACGTGAGCGATTGTCCTTCATGACCAGAGGTTTTGCCCTGTCCGTACCCTGCATCAACATGCGGCTCGCAATACAGGCGATCGCACCACCTGACATACTCGCGCCATTACTTCGAAACTCACAGTCCACAATCTTGATCTGACTGGAACCAACCCAGATTGCACCACCTGTCCCCTCTTGCTCTTCCCATCGCGCGGGCTCAAGATCCTCCAAAGCTTCCACAGGTAAGTGCTTGACCTGGCTCTTGTTTTCAAGGAACTCACTGGTTGTTACCGAGCACATGCCACGCATTCCCCAGAAACAAAGCGCGCCTCCGCGCTTGGATCGGTTGCGTTCAAACAAACAGCTCTCAACCTTCACCGCACTCTCGGTCGCGGCAATCGCACCACCCTCGGGAGACTTGTTGTCCCTGAAGATACTGCCCACAAACCGAATACCGCCCACGCTGATATCCGAACCTGAAAGCTCAACAAAGGCACCACCCTGGTCAAACTGTTCAACAACACAGCTCACCACAGAGACCTTCTCTCCACGGCTCAAACGAATCCCTACCTGACCTGCCTTGCCTCGTCCCACAATGTGACAACCAAAGATCCCCTGCCCTCCACCTGGATCAAAGCGGACGCCAATCTTCTCCATACCTGGAATCAAAATCGTGACACGATCCACATCGCCCACATCACGTTGTCCCTGAAGCCACCTCAATCGCTCCTCAGGACCTCCTTCAGCGGGCATCCTGTGGTTCACAATCGCAACCTGTGGAGGAAGCACCACGTGCTCCTTGTACACGCCAGGCATGACACGAATCTGCACGCCTCGCTGCGTCTCGCGGACGAGCTGACGGGCACGAATAATCGCATCTTTGATGGTTGAATATGGAACCTCACGACTACCTTGCTCGCCCTCATCAAGACTGAACCCTGCCATGTCATGCTCGGGGTCCACATACAACACAGGCAAACGACTCATCCCCGAAGGCGAGAAGAAGCCGTCGATGGTCGCCTCCTCTTCCTTGATGATTGCCTCCATTCTACGCGTTTCGCTAATCTGGATGCCCACCTGATCCATCAATGTCTGACCTTGCTCCTGATCCTCTTTTGAGGTCGAGCGCCAGCTCTCAACTTTCTCCCCTTCAGGCTTTAGAATATTGGCAAGTCCTTCATCTTCAAGCTCAATTTCAATCCCTTGCTCAAGCTCTCTTTGCGTAACTTTGGTGCTTCTCATCGGCTCACGAACAGGTCGGTGACGTACTCTCGCTTCTTGCTCAAGACGCTCTGGCAATGCCGCTCTTCTATCCCGGGGATTGCCAAGCATCGACATGATTGCACCCACGAGCAATGCACCCATACCTGACACAAAACCTTCTCTTGAGGCCCACACAGGATGCGCGTCCCAACACAATCCAGCGCCGCTCATCGATGCGCTCAAATCCTCCTGGCCCAGTGCAATCCTAAGATCAGAAATGTTGCCTGGAAATTCCAGCGCACAACTGATCCATGGCACAAACGACGCCAGAAGGATCACGACACCTATCAATACTAATATTTTCCCTACGTTACGAATCATAACCAAGTCACTGTGAAGTCAATTTGTTCAGGAGTTTTCATGTCCCCACGCTCACTCTAACCCACCATCCGCACCTTGCCTAGAAAACTGCCTTATCCTATCCTCTCCACGTATTTAGAACATCCATCTCATGAGGTACCATGGAAGCCAGACCACTCAAGTTTGCTGTCGTGCGTGAAGACTCTCTTCTTGAACAACACATCATCTCCTCACTTCATTGCTCAAAACCTCTGCTTGTCGCTTCAGGTGGCTGCACATTACTTGATCTCAAGACAGCTTTTCCATCAATGGAACTCTCTGGTTTTGACTTCAACCCCACGCAAATAAACCACATAAAACTAAAGCAAAACGCTGTAAAACAAGGGAATTTATCAAGACTCAATATCAATGATGCCTCCTCACAAGGTCTGAATCAGTGTGGAGAGTTTGAATCCCTGTTTCGCATCTGGAAAACAGCGTTTCTGGAGCTCGTCTCCTCTCCTCAGGACACACTTAACTTCTTCCTGACTCCAGACCACTCCCATAGACTTGCCATGCTTGAGTCATGGAAACAAAACCCCTACTGGAACCTCACATTTGACCTCCTCATGCATCACCCCATGCTTGATACGATGTTCGGTCCAGAAGCCACTCAGCACGCAGAGCAAGGCTCCTATCCTGCCTATTTTAAAGCGGTCTTTGAACGCGGCCTTGCGCAAAAAGACGCCCATAACAACCCATTCCTCCAACATATCCTGCTTGGTTACTACCTCCCACACTCCGCCCCCGCATACACTCGGGCTCACACTTTTCTTGACCTGAACCTGATGCTTGGCTCGCTGACCGATATCCCCAACCTGAGCCGCTATGACTTTGTACAGCTCTCCAACATCTTTGACTGGTCTGATGATGCGCTCATCTCATCTTGGGCTGATGCGCTCCAGAACCTCAAACAAGGCGCGGTCATTCTTATTCGACAACTCAACAATACGCGTGACTTGAAACCCTTCTTCGCCCCACATTTCTCCTTTGATCACGCCCTCGCCAAAACACTGCTCCAACACGATCGGAGCCTCTTTTACAATCACATCGAAGTAGGAATCCGCGCATGAGCTCTATCACTCTTGAAATCATCGACTCCTGGGAGATTTACCCCTACATTGATGACCTCCATGAACTTGAACAACACATGGTTTATCCTGTTGATGAATCTGATAATTTCATCATAAGCCATGGTTCACATTATCACCCATTCTTCTCCGATCTTGGCGCTGCAAAATTCCTGCTTCTCAAGGAAAAAAGCAAGGTCCAGGGCATTCTTGCAGGCGTCTGGAGAACCATTGACATTCAACAACAACAGGCACGCGCACTCTACCTTGGCGACCTCAAACTTGCCCCGCACCTGCGTGGCAAGAACCTCGTCGTGAACATGATCTGGCATGGCATCAAACAACTCTTCAAGCGCGCTGACCTTGGCACATGGAGCGTCGTCTATGGCGTCGCCATGCGTGGCGAAAAAGGTGATGTGTTGCGCTCCATGGACCAACCTCTTCACCCCTCCAAATGGCTTGATTATCACGCACAATTTAACCTCTATTTTGTTCCTCCCACGCAGCTCCTGGAACTCCCTGACAACTCCCCTGCTCCTAAGCCATCTCCCCACGTCAACTTCTCGCCCGATCGTGCACAATCCCTCTTTACCACACGAGGCACCAAGGACTTTATCCTACAATCCACCAACGCTCCCTGGTCTTTGGTCCACCTTGACCTCGCAAGCCAACCTTCACTCGCATTACATGAAGCGCTGAAGTCTGGCGCACAGGACGCTGTACACTCCCAACCTGCGGATGCATTAGCCTGCTTTGCCATCGACAAAAAGCGGCGCGACCAGATCGACTGGCTCGCCAATCATGGCATCTCATCCACCTCCACCTGTACGCTCTACGCCATGCAGGTTCACAACCGCTGGATGTCTCCCCAAAATCCCTTGTTACAACAGATGCACCACGCTTACCTGGCCACATCAACAATATAAAAGGATCAACCATTATGGATACTTACATCAAGGAACTCAAAGCTCGTTTGGACCTCGAAAACCACCCTTATTTTCAACAACTTGAGCAGAAAAACTTCGATCGCGATGACTTCCTCGAAACACAGATCCAGTTCATGTTTGCTGTGGTCTTCTTCTCACGCCCCATGGCTGTCCTTGCTGCACGACTTCCTCGCCCAGAGATGCGTCTTAACATCATTCACAACGTCTTTGAGGAGCACGGCGAGGGCAACCTCAAACTCTCACACGAAAAGACATTCCTGACCTTGCTTGCAGGGTTTGGGATCACCTTTGAAGACCTCGACACACGCGCCATGTGGCCCGAAGTGCGCGCCTTTAACACCACCCTCGCAGGACTCTGCAATCATGACGACATCCTCACAGGTGTCGCCACGCTCGGCATCATTGAGGACCTCTTCTCAGGCTTCTCCGCTCGCCTGGGTCGCGGCATCCTTGAGAATGGCTGGCTCTCAAAAGATGCGCTCGTACACTATGGTACCCATGAAGAACTCGACGAGGAACATGCCGAAGAGTTCTATGAAATCATTCGTCCGTTTTATGCTGAGGATCGCGCAAAATATCAGATTCAACAAGGGCTTGAACTCGGTGCGTATATCTTCACAAGACTCTATCGTGACCTGTATCAAGCTCGCAGCAGAAGATGGCACCGAGATGTACGTGGCCCTCACAGCACATCAGAAGGGTGGCAGCTGTCCAGAACATGGATGGTAGAAAGTTAGGGAAAAAAAGACAGGGCAGGGGGCGAAAATTGACGCAGTCAATTTTCGCCCCCTGCCCTGTCTTTTTTTCCCGTAGATTTTTCTGGAAGAAAAATCTACTCCATCTCCATAATGAAATCTTCCACGGCCTGATTAAACTTCTCGGGCTGATCCCAGTTTAACATGTGACCACTGTTGGTGATGACCTCAACCTTGATGTAGTTCAACATCTTGATAAAACCCGAAATTTGCCTGTTTGTCGCCTTGTTATCAGAGGCAACAAGCAATAACACAGGAAGCTTGAGGTGTCGCAACCAGGGGCGGCTGTCAAACTTGAAGACCGCGTTTAACATGCCTTTCAAGGCTTCCTTGTTCTCGCCATGCTCCATCATTTGTTTGTAGATCATCGGCCCCACATCCACACGACGACCCGACAACTGACGCGCACTCATTTTGGCGAGCTTTTCGGTCGAGGCGAGAGAAAAGACGCCCTTTGCAAGCACACTCTCGGCCATCTCTCGGACCGAGCTACGCGTGCTGTAGGTTGTGTCCGCCAATACAAGTGCCTTGAATGTACGGGGAGCAAGGTAAGCAAGTCGCTGTGCGACCATGCCTCCAAGCGAGTGACCAATACAGATGACAGTGGTGATGTTAAGTTGTTTTAAAAACTCAAGGATATCACGCGCAAAGAGGTTCACATCGTAACGTGAAAGAAGGCGCGTGGACTGACCATGGCCTGGCAAATCAAGATAAATAGAGCGCCACTTTGTGTGGCGGAAATGATCGCGCTGAGGTTCCCAGGACTCACTTGTGACATAACCTCCATGCAACCATAACAGCACGGGGAGGTCTTCATTGAGATCAGAAGGAGTGTCATCAACGTAGGCAAACTCAACAAGTCCTACACGCTCTCGTTGAACAGTACGCACAAAAAACCTTTACAATAAAGAAACTTAACAACCTATCGACTCTTACTCTCAAGCCATGCTTTTGTGAAGATGTTATCAGGTAACTCTTCAAGCTCGACCTTTTGCATCACAATGGTGGTGGAGGTTCCTTTCTCAACCTCATCAAAGATGCGGATCTCCTTGGGGAAATACACCTCGGAGCCCTTCTCCTCGTTTTTCACCTTCGACCACTTGGGATAATACGAGGTTCGCATCAGCTTTCCAGACAGCGCAAACTCTTGCACTTTCAGGACACTATTGGTCTTGCCATCAATCCAGACCTGAAGCTTTGGATAAGCGACTTCAGCCCCTTTTTTGGCGTTAAGTTCAATCTGATGCACCTCAAATTTACCAAGTTTATCCTCTTTCACATAGGTGGGATCGTAATTTTTTGCATATTGTGAAGAGTCAAAGTCACGACGTTGAGAGCCTGTTCCACCAATGTTTTCACGGTCCGTGCGTCGCTCCCACTTTCCCACGCTGGGGTCATACAGAAAGAGGTTATCCTCAAGCCTCAAGTATCCCTTACCCGCCTCACTCTTGGGCTTCAGGAACATGATTAACAGCTTGCCCTCCTTATCTCGCCTGTAAATCACGCTCTCATACACAAGGTCGGACTTTCCTTTTTGCTTCTGCTCAATGTAAGCCAGCGCCTTGTAATCGCCCACGCTACGTTGACGCTCATCGATCTCCACCAGAAGATCTTGCATCTGCTTTTTGGACAGAGACTCAAGCGCAAACACGCCTTGAATGCCTGACAGCAGACAGAGCAACACCATTGAAAGTCCGACACAATAACGAGACAGCGTATGATTCATAAAGAGTGACCTTTGAAAGACTTTTTTAACATGAGCACACCACGTAAACCCGAACATGGGCACAACGTGTTACAAGACGAGTATATTCGCGAGGTGATATAAATCAGGGGCAGGGGTCAAGCTGCACGGTCACCTGGTTTCCGCAACGATCCGTGGCGCTGCACACACCACACTTATCAGCACAGCTTGCGTCATCCGTAGCAGGATCACCAATGCACCCAATATCAAACCTCATCGTAGGAACCTCGGCCAAACCATTGGCGCCCAGGTTGTCGTCATAGCGCATATTTCTCAACACACCTGTCATGCTTTGACCATCAAAATCCGAGATGGTCACTGTGCCTCGAGAACCTCTAAACGAGTAATATTCATTGCGAGCATCTGCGCTGCGTTGACGCTCGTAAAACCAGCTCACCACACCTTCCGCGCTCTGATAATTCCACACCTGAGGAGCAGCCTCCTGTGCAGCTTCTGACAGAGTTAACTCCACGTAAAAGTCGGGTTTGTCACGAAATGAACGCTTGGCTTCAAGAAACATCTTGAGCTGGCCATTTGGCAAACGATACGCGCGTGAGGACTCGATCATTGTCGTATCACCACAACGCACCTTTCCATTTGGACTCAGGTACTCCGTACAGAAGGTGTCTTCTTCCTCGGAAGAACCTCCACACGCAACAGACACAAAAGCCATAATACATATGGACTTACATAACAGAAATCGTCTCAATCTATCACCTTAAACTATCGTAAATTGTTGTAGAACAGGAGCTTCTCCACATTCTTACAGGTTTTTTAACACAAATCTATTCGGACTGTTGAATTGCCTCAACAGGTTGCAAATTGGCAGCTTTAAATGCGGGCCACATCGCAGAGAGTGTCGTGAAAAATGTCATCACTCCCACAGCATTAAACACCTGATCTGGCTTGAGGCTCAGGTTCAATGTGTCACTTAACAGGATCGCTCTGACAGCATCCACAGGAATGCGAATTTCAAGCGCATTCACAGTCAGCACCACGAGCGCGCCACACAGCACACCCACCAACGCGGCGATCAAGCCGAGCAGGGCGGCTTCACTAATAAACAGCCACCACACACGCGACTTGCTCATACCCACCGCACGTAATGTACCAATCTCGGTGGTACGTTTTCGCACCGAGATCCACATGGTGTTCATCACGCCAACCGCAATGATTGCCACCAAAATACCAATCAACCCAAAGGACACTGTATCAAGCGCGGTCAGAATCCAGGTCAGAAACTCGATCTCATCTGACCACATCGTCAGGTCGAGCTTCTGTCCTGTCCAGTCCTCACCGCTGACTGTCCCAAACTTGGCGAAGTAGGGCGCAGGCTGATATTCCATCAGCTCGTATCCTTCCTTGTGAAGCACCTCACGCAAGCGAGCCATCACCACGGCAGACTTATCAATATCATGCAAATAAACGTAGATGGCGCCCGATGTATCTGGCTTGAGTTGGTACAGCTCCTGTATCACCTCAGAGGGCACAAACATACTGAAATTACTTAACAATCCAATATCACGTGCGACGGCAACAATCGTCACATCCACGGTATTTGCCATGCCTGTAAAGCTTTGCACGCGCAACGTGAGGCGATCACCCACACCAACCTCCAGACGTTCTGCCTGTGTCGCAAAGATGATCACTGAATTGGGGTCTTTGAGCTTCTGCACATCCCCCTTGATAGTATCGCTCCCACCTTCCTTGTAAAACGACTCGGGAGCAGACTCCAGCACATCGAGAAGGGCAGGCTCTTGTTCAAGATCAACACCAGCGAGCAGAGAGGAGAGGGCGCCCGTTTCAGAGGTCACACGCGCAAAGCCACGGCCTCTGCTCACCACATAATCCACCTCGGGGATCGACTCTTCGACGATCGCCTTGAGCTTGCTTGTATCCGTAATCAGGGGTGATGAATCCGAAGAAGTCGCCTTGTAAAACCCTGCCACATTGACATGACCTGTGGTGAGCGTTGTGGCCGAGTGGATCATATTATCGCTCATCCCTTGTGACAGCGCCATCAACAGCACAAGCAAGGTCGTCACAATGGACAGCGCACCACCCAGAAAGAGGCTCCTGCGACGTGCCATCCACAGGTTGCGGACCGCAATAAGAAGGATCATCTTGATCGTTGCCATCACACAAACCTCACATAAGAAACTGATATTGAACACATTTTCACAAAACCATCACAATACAACCTCATGTCTAATCCCTCCCTCTCATCGCCACAACAGGCTGAATGCGGGTGGCGATCAATGCAGGATAGAGCGTGGACAGCAGGCTCACCACAAAGATGACTCCCGCAGCAATCAACACATTGCTCAAGCTCACGTGAGGGTAGAGCCGTGGTCCTGCAAAAATGAATCGTACGATCTCATTGGCAGCAGGAATGCCCCACACGCCAAGGATCTCGATGATGCCAACGCCAAGCAGTGCACCCGTGAACCCTGCGCCAAGACCAAGCACGAGCGTCTCGAGCATGAAGAGCACCAGGATAAACCCACGTTGGGCACCGATAGCGCGCATTGTGCCAACCTCTGCCATGCGTTCGGTGGTCGCCATCACCATCGAGTTATTGATGATCACTAGAGCGACCAAAAAGATAATAAATATAGCCACATAAAGGACGATTTGAATCACAACAATGAGCTGACCCACAAGACCTGCGGCCTCTTTCCAGTCAACCACCTTTAACTTCAAATCATCCTGTTGAATTTTTTGGTTTATCAACGCTCGTGTGCGCTGAATGTCGTCAGGGTCTTCGAGAATCACAGCCGCGTTCAGAGCAAGACCCTGTTCAAGCTCTTGCTGGGAGTAGGTCAGGTTCTCTACCTGTTTGATGCGATCCTCTCGGGCCATCACCTCGACATCCTGGAACTCATCAAATGACTCCTGGCTATCCTGCTCGACAATGGCAATCTCATCGGAGCCACCAAAGAGATCATCCTCGGCTGAGTCACGAGAGATATCCTCCACACCAATGCTGTCACGTAGCGCTTCAAGCTCGGCACGTTGAGCGCGCGTCATCTTGCCATAAAGCTCTCGAAAGGTGAGCAAGTCCGAGATGTTAACCACACCAGCAAGATCGGAATCTTCAATGCCCTTGAACTGAAATGTACCCCAGATCTTGACGTTCACCGCCTTGACATAACCTCGACGTGTAAAGGACTGCAAAGGCACCACATCACCCACATTCACACGATAGAGCTCAATCATGGGGGCGACCTGCGCGTAAAAGAAGTCGTAACGCGCATCAAAGTTGCTGTGATCGACATGAAGGAACTTCTGAATCAACTCCTTGATGGAGTCTTTTGCGCTGGCCTCGGAGCCAAGGATGTCGCGAAGTTTCGGCTCAAGCTGTGCCACCTCAGAAGGATCGAGCTGGAAGGTTACGCGACGATACTGTCGTGAGAGACGTCGTGCTCGAGCTTGCAGAAGCTCATCATCTTCAAGGCTTCGCCCCTCAAGCTCGATCTCACGCTTGATACGATCGAGCTCACGCGCGACACGATGCTTGAGGAAGCGTTCATGAGTACGCTTACTGATGAGCACGCCACGCTGACCAGGAGGAATCATCTCACCCTTGACGACTTCAAACCTGTCAAAGTGTTGCTTGAACGCCTGTGGGTCAGTGCCAAGAATGCGCATGAAGAAGCGCCGACCATTGTTTGCAAGTGGGGCGATTTTAGTGTCGAGGAAGAGCAGGCGTTCCTGTGAGTTTTGCGTAAAGTCTTGCCAGAACGCATCTTTTTGCACCTCCTCAAGGGCGGCGCGCTCTTTATCCAACCTGTTTAAATCATTGGATATTTTCTCTTTATCCGCATACTCCTCCAGAAGAGAACCTGCAATTTCACGCACTTGACCCGAGAGAGAGGCGACGGTTTGAGCATCGTTGTTTGAGGCCGCGTCACGGAGTTGTCGCAGCACCTCATCGATATCGTTTCCGCTGGAGCCAGTGGAGACGGTCAAGCCCATCGGTACAACAGCCTGCACATTGGGGACCTCTTCGAGGCTCGATTTAATTCGCGAAAAGTCTTCGATCTCGCCAATTTCTGGGAGACTGGCTGTGAGGCCGCCAAACAAGGCGAGCTCGTCTTTACCCTGGCTGGAGTAAACTTGAAGTTGACCTGTGAGAGAGCTTGTCACGACCTTTTGCATGGACGACTCGACGCTATCGAGCAGAGCCGTCCCCACGACAAGCAGCATGGTACCAAAGACCATGATGGAGGCGACGATCGAGCTTTTCACCTTGTTGCTCATGATATTACGCATGGCAATCAATGAAATCATGCGTAGTGAGGACTGGGTCTGGCTCATGAGCCTACCTCCCCACGACCATCAGTAGCTTCCACGACACCTTCAATGCCGTCGTTATCAAGCACAATCTCACCATCCACAAGACGTATCACCCTGGAGGCCTGACGCATGACCTTGGGGTCATGTGTGGAGAAGATAAAGGTTGTTTTCTGTGTGGCATTGAGTTCTTTCATCAACTCAATGATCGTATTTCCTGTCACGCTGTCGAGGTTTGCGGTGGGCTCATCTGCAAGCACGAGGGCAGGGTTTGTGACGAGCGCTCGCGCGATGGCAACACGTTGGCGCTGTCCTCCTGAAAGCTCGTTGGGGCGCTGCCTTAGCTGGTCACTCAAGCCAACACGCGCGATGATCTCCTTGACACGAACAGCACGTTCAGAGGCGCCAAGCTCACCTTGCAATAACAAGGGAAGCTCGACGTTTTGAAAAACGTCGAGCACAGGAACAAGGTTAAAGCTCTGAAAAATAAAACCAATCTTCATCAAGCGCAGGTGCGTAAGCTCCTTATCGCTGAGGTTGGTTGTCGACTGACCTGCGATCTGCACATCGCCCGAGGAGGGGACATCCACACACCCAATGAGGTTGAGCACGGTGGTCTTACCACTGCCTGAAGGCCCTGCGATGGTCGTGAATTCGCCTCTGGAAATATTGAGGTCAATGCCTCGTAGCGCCTGAACTTTGAGCTTCCCAAGTGGGTACTCCTTGATGACCTGACTCATCTTGACGATGAGGTCCTCGGAACCTGAATCACGCATTTACTCTCCTCTTTCACGATAACAGGGGTCTTGCATCATGTACTCAAGGTAGATTGAGCACGAGCATGGCAAGGTGCAAGGAAATTAGCAGATGTTTCATGTGAAACATTCGCATGACATCTTGGAAACATCACCGCAAACACTCTTTAAGTGGGCTTGCCGTGCCCTACATTCGCAGGCACAAAGGCGGCAAGATGACAGTCAAAGCAATGCTCTCACGTTGGAAGATAGCTCAACATGTACCACAAGCACACCCTTACTCCACTCATACCACTGCTCCTATTTTCTGGATGTATGCGTGAACCTCAGCCCCCCATGAGCGATGAGTTGTTTGGAGAACCCGTCGAGATTGAACAGGGTAGGGGAGAGCGCGCCAGGTGGTGTCGTGAGCAGATTATTCAAGACAACCGCGACCTGTTTGAGCGGGAGCCCGCGTTGACGCGAGGAAAGCTACGCAAGATGGCCTCCTCACCTTACGCTTACTTCAGGGGCACAGCGAGCCTCTACTGGCAAGATATGCTCACACCAGGTGAGCACAGAATGCCCACACAGTTTGCCAACGCAGACACATCACACATCTTGCTTGTGGGCGATGCTCACCCAGAAAACATTGGCACATTCAAGGATGCTGATGGCGTTTTCCACACCACATTCAATGACTTTGATGCTGCAACATACGGACCTTATCATATTGAATTAAGGCGACTTTTACTCGGAATGTCGATCTTTTTTGAACACGCAGGTTCTTCAGAGGAAGAGGTCAGCGAGCTCACCAGAGCTGGTGTGACAGCGTATATTCACACAATCCACAACACATCCACATCATTTGCAGAGTTCACCTCGAACACACGTCAACCTCGAGTGATTCAAGATTTGCTACGTCGTGCCCAACGCGATGGAGACATCAAGGAAGAGCTACAGGAGTATGCTCCACTACATAAAGAACAGCAGAACAGACAGATGTTCATCGGGGAGCTTGAGCCTCGGGATGAACGCTTTGATCTCTTTCGTGACACGTTAAGAGAGCTCCCCACACAGACCTACGCCGAACTTGAAGACGCGCTCATTGAGTACACCTCAACGACCCTTCACCCAGACACTCATGGGACTTTTTTTACCATGAAAGGCGCATCACAAAGGCTTGGTGCAGGGGTGAGCAGTTATCCCGTGAAACGCTACTACGTGCTGATAGAGGGAGACACCACTGAACCTGAAGATGACATCCTCCTTGAGTTCAAGGAGACTCTGCTCCCCCCTCAGAGCCTCGCCAAAATCAACACGCTCAATCCACCACAATACCCAAGCAGCGCAGCACGTGTGGTGAGTGCCCAACGCGCGTTACAGTCCAATAACACGCTAGATCCGCTGCTTGGACATGCGACCACGAGCTCTGCCACGCGCTCCTGGAAGGTGAGGACACGCACCAAATATCAGAAGGGAATCGACCGTGAACGCTTCGCTGAAAAGCGTGCAGAAGGTGAGTGGACACATCAGGACATGATTGAATTTGCGCAGTTTGCAGGTCAGCTGCTGGCACATACGCACATCCAGGCACCAAGCCTGTCACCACGCTCTTTTCAGGACGCATTGATACAGCTGACACACGAAAAGCAAGACAAATTCATCGATGAAAACATTTTATTTATAGAGACTTACAGCAACACACAAAAACAAGACTATGAACGCTTCAGGGCGTTGCTCAGCATCCATGGGGATGATCTGGGCTATCGCATCCAGTCGAGTTCACCAAGGTCCTTTGGACCACGTTCAGGAGGGGCCTTATGAGGATCAAAGAACTATCACTACTGGGGGCGGTGTACATGGTGCTCTGTAGCACTGTGGCACAAGCTCAGGAGGCAGAGCAGGGGAGTGAAGTCACAGAAGAGGCGCTCGCCAGCAAATCAGAGTTTCAGCTCCAGGCCTTTGGACAGTTGTTCACAAACTATGGACATTACACAAGTGAGGCCGAGAGTTTTCAGGCCTTTGAACTTGAGCGTGCAGAGCTTGGGCTTGGTTTTCTGTACAAGGAACGCCATGGTTTTGTGGTCAACACCGAGGCGATTCGTTCGGCAGGCCCACGAAGCACCTTTGGCATTGATAATAACTCGCTGGTATTACGCATCAAACATGCGTTCTTTTCGAGCACTCCAGAGCTCCCCATTCCCGGTGAGTTGACCGTTCAAGCGGGTATGATTCCTGATATCTGGGTGCAAACGGTGGAGCAGAGCTATGACCTGCGTGGCATTGCGCCTGTGGGTGCGGAGTATGTGGGGTTTTATCAATCCTCGGATCTTGGCGCGTCGTTGTCCTACAAGGTTCTTGATGAGCGTGTGTGGTTACGTGTCGTGATCAACAATGGGGAAGGGCGCAACCAGGTTGAGCTAAACAATGGTAAAAACACAACATTATCAGCAAGTTTCAAGCAACCCATGGGTAAGCTCAGGGGGCATCCACTCAAGGTGGGGGGGCATCTCAGTTATCGGGATGGCTCCGAGGGAGTCAGCAGCATCGCATCCCACCGCACATCTGCCGCGCTGACCGTGGAGCACCCCGCGCTGTTTCTTGGGGGAGAAATTACACGCGCTCGCGGCTACGCACAGCGAGGTGATTTGCGCGCACAACAGATTGGGTTCTGGGTCAACACAACGCCGTATAAACAGTGGTTAGGGTTGTATTTACGTGCGCAACAGCTCACTCCCGACACGAGCAATGCTTCCTCACATCAGAGGGCGTTCTTCTCGGGGTTATACCTCGATCTCATCCCTGCTCAGGATGCGCCTCGTAGCGTGCTTGGCTTTCCTCGTTTGAGGACGTATCTGGGCTATTATTATCAATCCTCAGATGCAGATGCTGCGACCATTACAGGAGCAGCAGACACATCCACACAACATGCTGTCATGCTTACATTATCAGCAAGAGGAAGCGGTATTTTGTGATGATTTCACACGTGAAATCATCACAAAATACCGCTTCTCCTCTTCAACCATTCATTCACACTCAAGAGACACGAGATAACCATGATGAAACATATCGATCTTCAAAAACTCCGCAGCGCTCTTATTGTCCTGACACTCCTTGGCTCCGCATGCTCTGGCGCGACCACAGAACCAGAGAACAACAAGACCTCAGAGGTGAACAATGCCACACCCGAGGATGACATGGGGAGCATGGTTGACGAGGACATGATGACCACAACACCACAGGACTACTCCGGGTTAGTGCTCAATGAGGTTGTGGCCGCAGGCGATCCTGCTGACTGGGTTGAGCTTGTAAACGCCTCGGACACAGCGATTGATCTCTCTGGGTGCACATATACAGATGATGCAACCTCGCCAGACAAGGCCACATTTGCCGCAGGGACGACCATTGAAGCCAGGGGCAGGCTCGTGGTGGAGATCTCCGATGAAACGGCTGGGTTCAAGCTTGGAGGAGAGGAGGAGTTTGTAATTTTTTCCCCAACAGGAGAGGAGCTTGTAAGCACATCATGGCTTGAGGGAGAATCCCCCGCAGGAGGTTCATACGCGCGTCTTCCTGACATCACAGGAGAGTTTCAAAGCACAGGAGAGGCGACACGAGGTGAGGTCAACAAATCGTCTGATTTGCCGATTGACGTGTGTGGTGATGGAGTCATTGATCTGGAGGCTAATGAAGCATGTGATGGCGCAGAGTTAGGAGACGCGACATGCGAGGCGATGGGTTTCACGGGCGGCACATTATCCTGCAAGGACGACTGCACACTGGACACAGCAATGTGTGAGACAGCGGCAGAAGTAGCCATCGTCATCAATGAGGTGACCTCGGCAGGCGATGATCAGATTGAACTCTACAACGCTGGGGATTCAGCGCTTGATTTGAGTATGTGGTTTGTTGCTGACAGCAATTATCCTGCTGAAGTGGACAGTCGTTATATCTTTGCCGATGGCACCATGATTGGCGCAGGTGAATTTCTGGTGCTCACCAAGGATGTTGAGCATACCTTTGGCGTGGGAAAGGATGACACCATCACATTGTATGATGCATCGGGTGCGGCCATGGACCAGGTGAGTATTCCAACTGATGCTGCCGAGGTGTCGTACTGTCGTCAGCAAGATGGCACGGACAGTTGGGCAAGTTGTGATGAGGCGACATTTGGCGAAAGCAACGCGCAATAGTAACGACGATGCGTAGTCGTGATCGAAGGGGGGCAAGGGGGGAAATGAAATGGCCCCCCTCCCATACGCTATGAATTCACGCGCTAGATCTTGGTCTTTTTGGCATCCGCTTCAAGTTCATCTCGAGCAGAGTCGAGCGCCTCATCGATCACATCCTTCGCCATCAAGGAAGGGTTCCAGAGGTCATCAAGAGGACGGCCCTGAATCACAAGACGCTCTGCACGTCGTTGTGTAAAGGGGTCATCAAGGTAAGACTTGAGGCGTTGCAAGTGCACATCCGATGCGTTTGCCCACTCACTGTCTGAAGGGGACTTTGCAAGTCGCTTGGACAGCGAGAGGTTCTTTTCATAGACCTGAATTGCGCGCACCATGAGGGGGCGAAGCTGCTTTCTGAGCTCTTCAAAGTAGAGTGAGATTTGCTCATCAGTAAGAGATTCAGGGATTTCTGCCGAGAGGATGTCCAGATAGAAGTCCTCGTAGAGACGACCGATCATATAACCTGCTGCGACAGACCATTGAGGGTGATGAACACGCAGGGCCTGAATGTAAGCGGACTGCGCCTTTAAAAAGAGGTTAGCCTTGGTTTCGAGGTCTTCTCCCATCTTCTCGGTGGGCAAGACGAGCGCGATTTGCAGCACCTGGAGGTGGAGCGCGCGGCCCATACCAAACTGAGCCTGCACAATGTATTCGGCGCTGTCGTTGAGCCTCTGGCTGATGTCAGCTTCTCGGTTAAGCTGCAAGAGGATGCGGAAACCATCTTCAGCCTCGTTGTACTGGCCAAGTTCAAGCAGCGCCATACTACGCCTTGCATGACCTTCAATACGGTCAAAGTGTTCAACATCTGAGCGGAGCATCACCTCGGTCATCAGGTCGACGATTTCTTTGTTTTTTCCGAGCTTTTCGTAGACATTGGCGAGCCTGAAGTAGGCGTCCTTGGCATCAGATTTGTCGGGAGAGGTCTCGATGATTCGGAGGTAGTTTTGAGCCGCAGTATCCCAGCGCTCAAGCTTTTCATTGGCAAGTCCGCCGTTAAAGAGGGACGGCACATAGAAGCGTGATTCAGGGAAGTATTTAATGATGACCGCATAGTGGGAGAGGGCATCCTCGTAACGTCGCGCAGCATAGGCGGTGTATGCCTTCTGAAACACCTCATCTGCATTGACAGAGAGCCCCTCTTTACCATCGGGTCCCACGGTCACGAGCATGGGATCAAGATCGATGTGTTGTGAGGGCTGATTGGAGTCACTCAAGCCATCGAGGCCATCGTTTTTCGATGATGTTGTTTTACAGGCAAGAATCTGGCTGGAGAATAGAAGCGAAGTGAGGAGCAGGGCAGGGGTAAGTTTTTTACGCGAACGGTTAATCGTGAACATCCTTGTTTATCTCCTTCATCAACCAGATAGCCATTGGGGGGTGTTGATGTGCTGGACCACACCACACGTTGGAACACAACGTTCTTTCAAGTTTGACATCGACACAAGATATAAAGTTCCTCAACAGTCAAACATTTCATCTCGCTGTTCTTACTGGAGCTTGCTATAAGCATAGTTCTCGCATCATAAAACGGTCTTTTTTACACGTAAAGAAACACTCCAAAGTAGGGGCTAAAGCATATGCTTAAACTCAAAAATCTCGTTGCAATAACAATCACATGCACACTCATTTCAGCGTGCGACAAAAACTCAAGTGTACCCGCAGAAGAGCCTACCGAACCAATAAGCGCGGCACAGGAAACTGAACAGGCCAGCGAGCCTGCGGAAGAAGCTCCAGTTGAAGCAGAGCCAGAAGAAGAGAAGGAGGAGCAGACTCAACTTCCCGAGGCCACAGCAGAGGAACTTGAGCGCCTCAAGGAGACCTGCGCCAAGCTTGAGCAACCCACACAGGATGCCTGCAAAGTGTTGCATATGCGTGTGATGACAAAGGAGCAGGACGCCATCAAGGATATGCACCTTGTCTTTGAAGGTACACGCGTTGTTCAAAACATGGTGTACCTTGAAGAAGCTGTCGCCAAGACCATTGAGAGCAAATACGGCTCAGAGCAATAGAATACTACTGAGGTTGTATCGTAACAGCCTGAAGGAGCACATCCTCGTCTTGAGCATCGAGGATGTGCTCAAGCAACACCTCAAGTTGCTGTATGGTACATGACGCAAGAAGCTCTTCACGCGTTGGAGATGGCCCGAACTTCAAGGTCATTAACTTCATGGAAGTCTCAACCATCGTCTCTTTTGCGACCTTTTCTTCGACCAGCTCTTTCTCCATCACGCTCTAATATCACGACAATGGAGACCAACGTATCACGTTGGTCTCCATCATGCGGCTATTTTGCATCAAGCCAGTTGTCACCCACGCTTGGCTCTGCCTTGAGTGGTACCTTGAGCTTGACCACGTTCTCCATACAATCTGATACCAAAATCTTGGCCTCTTCAAGGAAGTCTGGAGCGACCTCAAAGAGGAGTTCATCGTGCACTTGCAAGAGCATATGCATGGGCAGGTTGCCCTCATCAATACGACGTTGGACCTCAATCATGGCAAGCTTGATGATGTCTGCGGCTGTACCCTGAATAGGCGTATTTTTGGCAACACGCTCTGCAAACGCACTATCCCTGCCCGAGCTGTTGATCTCGGGAATGTGACGCACTCGCCCGAACATGGTGTGTACTTGCTCAGTTTTTCGAGCGTCCTCAACAAGTTCATCAAAGAACTCATTGATGCGTGTGTACTTGTTAAAGTAGTTCTCAATGTAAGTCTTTGCTTCGGTCTGCGTCACCTTGAGCGTCTTGGCAAGGCGTTGTGAACCCACACCATAAATCACAGCAAAGTTGACCGTTTTTCCCTTGCCACGTTGCTCACTTGTCACCTCCTCAAGAGGCACGTGGAAGATGTTCGATGCCGTAAGAGCGTGGATATCTGCATCTTCTTGGTAAGCCTTGATCATCAAGGGCTCCTCGGACATGTGGGCAAGAATACGCAGCTCAATTTGAGAGTAATCCGCCCCAAGAAGCTTCCAACCTTTTTGTGGCACAAACGCCTTGCGAATCTGACGTCCTCGGTCGGTACGAATCGGAATGTTCTGGAGGTTTGGGTTACTTGATGAGAGACGGCCTGTGGCAGTCACAGCCTGATTGAAGTCTGTGTGAATGCGTCTTGTGTTTTTACGGACCAGCGAGGGGAGGGCGTCTACATATGTGTTCTTGAGCTTGGCAAACTTGCGGTACTCTAGAATCAAATCGGGTAGTTCGTGCTCACTGGCAAGCTCTTCAAGGACGGCTTGATTGGTCGAGGGGCCAGACTTGGTCTTCTTTTTGACAGGCAAACCCAACTTCTCAAAGAGAACCTCACGCAACTGCTTGGGACTATTGGGGTTCAAATGCCCTTCATTTTCAACATCTTGACCTGCGCTTTCATCAATTGCTTTTTGAAGCTCCTTGAGCTCCTCATCAAACTCCTTGCTCATCACACCCAACATGGCGCTGTCAATGCAGACGCCTTGCAACTCCATGCGTGCAAGCACCTCTGACAAAGGTAGCTCCATCTCATCGTGAAGCTTCAACAAACCTTGCTCTTCAAGCAGGGGCTCGAAGAAATTGGCGAGCATCAGCGTGATGTCAGCATCCTCAGAAGCGTAGTTTGTGGCGATGTCGATAGGAACCTGGGAGAAGATGATTTGTTTCTTGCCTTTGCCAGCAACCTCTTCATACGAGATGTTCACATGGTGCAAGTAATCAAGCGCCATGGCATCAAGGCCGTGTGAACCTCTGCTTGGATCAAGGAGGTATCCCATCAACATCGTGTCATACAGGATGCCCTTGTAATGAATGTCATACTTGTGGAGCACCATGCGCTCGTATTTCACATGCTGGCCTACTTTCGTACGTGCCTCGTCTTCCAGGAGAGGCTTGAGCTTTTCCAATACATACTCTCTGGAGAGCTGCTCTGGAGCATCCTCGTAGTCGTGTGCCACAGGAATATACACGCCTTGATTCTCAGCCCATGAGAAGGAGAGACCCACAATTTCAGCATCCAGTGAATCAAGGCTCGTGGTTTCAAGGTCAAAACCATAACGTGCAGCGGACTTGAGTTGATTGAGCACATCCTCAAAGTCTTCCTCTGTGAGCACAACCTTGTAGTCCTTGCCTGGTCGGCTAAAATCAGGCGCAGCAGCAGACTCTTCCTTGTGACGAGGTGTGGAGGTTGAGGATGCAAACAAGAGCTGTTGGCCTGACAGCTCCTCGTGCTGTTGTGCGGCAGCAAGCACTGCGGGAGTCCAGCCACGACGCTTGATCCAGGCGTTGAGGCTCTTCAACGTGGAGTGAAACTCCAGCTCCACAAGAAGCTCGGTCAAGGCCTTGGTATCAGGTTTGGAGATGACGAGTTTATCCAGATCAAACTCGACATCGCAGTCCTCCTTGAGGGTCACAAGCTCAAGCGAGAGCCTCGCTTGTTCCGCGTAGGTTTCAAGGTTCTCGCGGCGTTTCTTGGCCGTGATTTTGTCTGTATTCGCAAGGAGTGTTTCAAGATCTCCCCATTCATCAATCAATTTGCCCGCAGTCTTCTCACCAATTCCAGGCACACCAGGGACGTTATCACTGGTATCACCAGCCAGGGCGAGCACATACTTGACGCGCTCAGGCTCCACATTAAACCGCTCCAGCACCTCGGCCTTGGTGAAGGTCTTGTCTCGCATGGTATCAATCATGCGCACGTGCTCATCGGTCAAAAGCTGCATCAAGTCCTTATCTGCGCTGACAATGCAGACATCAAGCTCCTGCTCACGAGCCTTTTTGGTGAGCGTGGCGATGACATCATCGGCCTCCACTCCAGACTGAATTAATACAGGGATATTAAGCGCCTCGATGAACTTACCAAAATAGGGGACCTGTGTTCTGAGATCCTCGGGCATTTCGCTACGGTTGGCCTTGTACTCCGAGTAAAGCTCATGTCGAAAGGACTTCCCATCATCCTCTTCATCGTAACGATCGAACGTCACGGCGATGTAGTCAGGATCTTCTTGCTCGATCAATTTCTTGATCATGTTGACAAATCCATACAACGCATTGGTCGGCAGCCCCTTTGAATTTGAGAGGTGTCGTACAGCATAGAATGCGCGATAGATATACGCAGATCCATCCACAATATAGAAGATTGGGTTATCTTGAGATGAGGTTTGATTGGCCATGATAAAGACGCTCTAATAAGTGAATAATGTTCGAGATTTTGAGAGCTATGCGCTCATGTCTGGTCGCCTGTATAGATTGTGTCATGTCCAAGGTAAACATGGCCACAAAAAACAACTCTGCACAATGATCGTAAAACGGTCACTGAACGCATTGTAAGCTTTACAATCATGACGTAAATCATTCAATGGGATCTTCAAGTTCAAGCGAAAACTCTCGGCTCACTTGAGCGTTGCTGAGCTTTTCTGGCTGTGTTGAGGATGCGTGTGTCAACATATCTGCATCAACATCCTCGAGCTCTATGAGAAAGGATATCCCCTGCTCACTGCTCGCCAAAAGCACATGTTTTGAAGCTACTTTGACGACAAGTAGCGCTCGGCGAGGCTCGATGGGTTGCCTGAGAACAACCTCGATGTGTGAGCTTTGTTGAGAGGAGGGCATGAATCGCTTTAACCCGTAACGAATCACCACGTAGGCAAGGATGACAACGGCCAACATTCCCAGGACCATCTTGAGGAGAAGGGTGCCATAGCTCTCGGGTTTGGGCCGTTGGCGTGACTCCAGTGTGGTTGATATCGTTGAATCTTTGGGCTCCACATCCTGAGCGTACAATGAGGTTGATATCCCTGTGACACAGAGCAACACAATCATAAACAATGCTTTTTTCATATTACCTTCGCGATTTATCATAAGTATCGAACACATGTACCAGAACATGACACCATGTGTTATCGAAGAACTTCACCCAAATTTTGCTTAAAAGTTTCTATTGAAACTCATTTCATAGAACGCTATGACTTTTCTAGCGAATCAAACGACATATCACCACATCACAGATGTGTTCCACAGCAACACCCTCATCACAAAAGTTCTCCCATGAACATGGTCAAAACAATCTCCTCAGTTGGAATGGCAAGCCTTTTCCTTCTTTCACTTGGCGCTTGCTCCTCGGAGTCATCAGAACCTGCTGCCACTGTCACATCACCCAAACGCGTCTCTCTTGCAGAGGGCGATGAAGGAAAATTTGATGAACCCACACCAGGAAAGATGACCACGCTGTTTCTTCATGACTTGCTTAATCTTGATGAACGTATTCCTCTTGAAGCAAGCGGACTTGCGATCGCCTTCGATGACACTTTTGAAGCCCCCGTACATGTGGTCTTTGATCACTTTGAAGCTGTCGCCACACTCCCCATTAACCTCGGTACTGCAACGCTTACAGGCGATGAGGACATTGATGAGGGCTACGAGGGCCTGACCTACGATGCCAGCACAGATACGCTTTACGCACTGGTCGAAGCCGTAGAAAAGAAGAAACACAATGAGCCCGAGATTCATGTCTATGACAGGGACTGGAACAGGCTAGCCAAGCACCAGGTTGACTTTGAGCTTGATGACTTCAACAAGGGCATGGAAGGGCTCGCGCACACGTACATCGCAGACACGTTGTACCTCCTGATGCTCTGTGAAGGCAATGAGTGCAAGACCAATGGTGAGAAAGGGGAGGGGAGGATTCAAGCCTTTACTCTTGATGAAGAAGGTGAGGAATGGCTTCACGTTGACACCATCAAGTTGCCTGAATCACTTCACTTTGAAGACTACTCGGGCATCGACCTCAGAGGCGACTCTTTGATTATCACCTCTCAGGAAGAGAGCGCCATCTGGATGGGTTCTCTCACACTTGAACTGGATGAGAACGGGGAGCCTGACTGGAAGATTCAGGATGAAGGCACCATCTTTGAACTCCCCAGAAACAACGACGACAAAAAAATCTACTGCAACGTTGAAGGTGTCAGCTTCTCTGATGATGGCAAAAGTATTTACCTTGCCTCCGATCGCCGCAAGCCAGACCAAAACAAGCGCTGTGAAAAAGGTGATCAGGCGCTTCATCAAATCCTGTTGCCATAAATGTGGCCAGTAGTCATGCCATGGCAACTTGAGTTGCCATGGCATGACAAAAACACAAAACGAAACAAAATCAACAACTTAAACCAAGCACATCAACATCTGTTTTTTGGCCTCTAATTTGCAAAAGTCAAAAGACTGTTGGTTTACCTCAAATATCAAGTACGTCAAAACTACACAAAACCCGCACGGTTTGTCGGGTCTTCTACACAAAGGATGTGTGATTTATGTCCAGAGAACTGATTAAAAATGCCCTGTTCTGTATCGCTGTTTCTACCTCATTGACCGCCTGCCAGGGTGCAGAGGACACCGAAGGTTCAAAAGATGTCCAGGAAAATGCCTGTGGTATCACCGTCTGTGCAAACCCCGATGTGGAAGATTCCTATGACGTGGACAAGCTCCCAAGCGAAACGTTCAACGGTAAAGCTGACGCTGTGGAAGAAGTACAGCTCAAAATCGATGAAGTCAGCCAGGATATGGTCATCGATGTCCTTGACATTCAAGATATCTTTGAAGAAATGGGCAACAAGGTCAGCGTCGATGAAATCCGTGCTGTGGGTAAACTCCTGCGTGAAAAGCCCGACCTCTTTGAGCCAAGTGCCATTGAGCTGACAAAGCGCCTCGCTGTGACGGCAAACATTGATGGAGAAGAGCGCGATCTTCTTCTTTCTGGCAAAACCTTCGCAGGCACAGAAGTACCTGACGCGGTCAAAGAAGTCATCGCCACTGCACGCCTCAATGGCGCTGTCGCTTACGATGTCAATGAGCAGGATGATGATGGCGAAGGCGTGTGGAGCCCATACCCCTCCATCACACCTCCTACAGGGAACATGACCTTTGAATACACAGAGATCACTCCCGAGGTCCTCAAGGCTGACATTGAAGATACCGACGTGGAGTACAACATGATCGTGGGTACAACCACCGCGACCACCTGGTGGGGACAGGAGTACAAGACAGCCAAGTACGAAGTAGCCAAGGGCGGTACAGGTAACATCGCAGCACACTATGATGAAGTCTACCACGAGGACATCTACGCACGCGGTCGTCAGGGCCAAAAGTGGGCAAACAACTGTGCCATCCTCGCGGACGGAGCGCTCCACTGTCTCCCTGCTGCACGTCGCTCTGAAGCTCAAGACCTGATCCTCACAAACCCTGCACTCGCTCGCCGTGACAAGCACATGCTTTACAATGGTCACATCGAAGTAAGCAATGGTGTGGTCACTGGCGTTGAGATGTCAGGACGCCTGAGCAAGCTCGCGGCACGTGGCAAGGCCACCTTCGTGGACCCCATCGCTGTCCTCAAAGCATGGGGATTTGAGATCTCTCCCGGAGTACGCATTCGTTACGGAAACACCTCCAGAGGCATTCCTGTCCAGGTTGAAGATCAATACGTCATTCGTGAAGCAAACTAATCTCTGACACTTCACGACAACAACGCAATTGACACAACCAGCGCTCCTTAAAACGGAGCGCGAACCCGAAAAAAAAGAGAATCAAATGATTGATATCAAAAGAAATATTTGCACAGCATTGCTCTTCAGCCTGACCATTTTTGGCGCCGCTTGTGGTGGCACAAACGATGACGGCACAACAGAAGATACAGGCGTGCTTGATGACGAAAACGCTTCCTTTGGCGCAGCAGGCAAGGCTGACTCCACATTCTCGGGCTGCGAACTTCGCGAGGTCCTTGAGTTTGTCAACGAAGACACCACCACCATTGATGTCCTCAAAGATGAAGCAGGCGTGCACACCAAGGCAGCCAAGGCAATTCACGCACACCGACTTGGTCCAGATGGCGTGGAAGGCACAGGCGATGACGACCTCTTTGAAACACTCGAAGAGCTTGATAACGTCACATATGTTGGCCCCAAGGCTCTCAAAGCCTTCGCAAACTTTGTCTCCGATCGTTGCCTCAACGACCTCGACAAGCGCCCCTACATCGACGCCACAACCTTCGCAGGTCTCCCCAACGCAGGTGGATTTAGCCGTGATACCATCGAGCTTGAAGCCACCATGCGTATCACCAACGTCAAGGGCCGCCTGTTGAACGAGATCATGAACACTGAAGATGATCGTGGCCGTCGTGGTCTTAACCGTATTCGCCGCGCAAAAATCATGGAAGCCTTCTCATTCAACTACAACCTTGATGAGATCCCATGGGGCAGCGATGAGCATGATGCCAGGGAACAACTTCCCTACACCTCATACTCCATCGAGAGCGGCAACTATGAAATCGACTCTCAGGACGGCGAGCGTGAGCTTGATCTTGGTACTGATTATATGTTCGATCGTTACTACGATACACCTGACTACACATTGCTTCAGAACGGCATCCAGCTTCGTGGCCGTATCCGCTGGGATACAGTTGATGTCGTGCGTCGACTCCTGATCGCCGCAAAGTTCGACAGCACCGTGGGCGATGACGGCCTCAAGCGCGCTGCAAAAATGGACACACGTACAGAAGGGGGCCGTTACCTCGGAACTCTTGATGACGATATTCGTAATGGCAAGGTCTCCTGGAGTGGCTCTCCTGCTCCTGTGGCAGCCATCCGCGCACTCTATGATGTCCTCGTGGAGCGTCAGGTCCTTCCTACCATCGATGGCAAGGAGAACGTGCTCTTGCTCGATCCACGCGCTTACTTGCGCAGCGAGCGTAGCCGTTACCACCTCGATGAGACCAAAACCGACGCGCTCAGCAAGGTCTACAGAAACGGTAAAACGCAAATCGAAGCTGTCGTGAAGCAAATCGACACCGCCATCGCAAGCGGTAAGCTTACTGGCGCTGACCTCGAAGCTGCTGAAATGGTCAAGGCTCAGGCAGAAACTCTCCTTGATGACTCTGCTGTCCGCGAGCGCGCTCGTCAGAAGCTCATGGGCTCAAACTTTGACGCCGACATGTTGAGCTTGCCCAACAGCTTTGGTTCTGCTTCAAACATCGATGAGCTTGAAGCCCTGCACGCCATGGCTGAAAGCACCAGCGAAGTCTATCACGAGTTCGCCGAGCTTGTGGATGACGCCGACCGCGCCATCACACAAACGGACGACCTCCCACATGATGACTATGTAGACATGTTCATCAGCTGGCAAAAGCAGGTCAATGGCTTCCTTCGTCCCAAGCAGGTCGCGCAACCTTTCCTCTCCAAATGGGAAGACTTGAACGCTGACGACATGGCCCGTACACAAGCGATGGAAGAGTTCGCAACCTTCTGCAAAATGATGCAAGATGGCGATGACAAGGACTTCAAAGACTTTGAAGGCGTGGATGAAACCATCTGGGCAAACCTTGGCGCGCACCTCCGCTTTGAAGCCATGAAAATCTCTCAACGCCAGATCGAAGCCGCTGGTACAATCAGCTTCTCTCTCTGGTTTGACGTTGCACGTAGCTACTACTTTGAAGGCTCTCGCCGCACCTATGGCAACTTCATGATCGATACCCTCGACTTGACCGAAATGCTCACCCCTGAAATGTGGCACAGCATCCCCGAGCAAGATCGTCGTGCGGATAAAGTCCTTCCTCCCGAGAAGGTCTTCCACACCACCTTCGTGAACGAAGTCCAGATCGAGCTCACTCAGGTCGAAAAATACATCGACCACATCAACGAACTTGAAGAAAAGCTTAAAAATGGCGAAGACGTTGAACGTGAACTCAACGGTGCCAAGGCTATCCTCAAGCACTTCACGGACTCCCTTATCACACTCTCCGAAATCAAAGGCGAAGACATCATTGATGAAACTCGCGACTTCGGTGGACCTCGTGAAACCGACTGGGAGCCTGCTGAATACTCCAAGGGTAAAACAGCCCTCAAAATCCTCTCCGAAGGCGTTCAGTAACATCTTCGGCATCTGACAAGACAAAGGAGGCGCCTGTTGACATGTCAACAGGCGCCTCCTTTGTCTTGTCAGATGCCTTATGGCACACTGTTTCACGTGAAACATTTGCCCCTTTCAACGTCAGGTTAACACATGCATAAAAAACACACCAAAGCCACTGTAATTACTCATATTTTATCAGCACTACTCGTACTCAACGCGTGCTCCAATGAACCGACAACCTCCCATGAGGTCGTCGATATGCACCAAGGCACCACAACACAGGACATGGACCAGAGCAAGGATCTTGACGACACACAAGAACCTGACGCACATCAGGACGCTCAACCTGATACCACAGACATGGCCCAGGACATGGCCGACCAGGGCAACACAGCCGTCACCGCTGACACCATCTTTGCACAGTACGCCACGCTCTCTACCATCGCAGGCACGGCGCTCATCTCTGACAAGGGTGTCAACGGCTGGAAACCAGAGTTTGAAGGTGCTGATGCCACAACCGCCGAGCTATCTCGTCCTCATATCGCGCTTGCAAACACCGCAGGAGAGGTCTTTATCGCGGATAAAGACGCTCATGCCATTCGTAAAGTATCCACGGATGGCACCATCAGCACCTTTGCTGGCACAGGTGTCGCGGGCTCAACATCCGATGAAAGCACACCTGCGACCTCATCAAAACTTAGCTCTCCCAATGGGCTCTGGATTAACTCCAATGGCACCGTCTATGTACTCGACCTTGGCAACGATCGCGTCGTCAAAGTGGACGAGCAAGGCATGATGACCACTCTGTTTCGCATCGGTGGCGCTGGCGCTGGTCGCGGGCTCTGGGTCTCGGATGACGAATCACTCGCTTACATCAGCGCAGGAACCATCCTCAAGACCTGGACGCCAGAGCAGGGCGTGACGACGCTCGCAAGCGGCTTCTCCTCTCTGGGGAATCTACACGTCTCTCCATCAGGTCAACTCGCGGTCACTGACCGTGGAGGAAGCAAGGCTTATCTCATTGATAAAAATGGAGAAAAAACACACATCGCGGGCACAGGTTCAGGGCGAGATGCAGACACAGGAATGCTCGCCCTGGAGGCTGGGCTGGATGAAGTTCGAGGCATCTGGTTTCACCCACAGGGTGGCTACTTCCTCGCCACACACAAGGGCGGGCAGATCTGGTACGTCGACACACAAGGCGTCCTCCACCGCTTTATTCACGGCGACAAGGACGACGATCACGCAGGCGATGGTGAACCATTCAACTCATCAGGTAAAAAAATCAGCGAGCCAAGAGCGGTCACCATGACTCCCTCGGGTGAAGTCCTCATTACAGAACATGATGGCGGTTACATTCGGTTGGTGAGCAAAAAGTAGAGGCGACAAAGGGGCGGCCAAAAATCTTCGATTTTTGGCCGCCCCTTTGTCGCCTCTACTTTTTGCGTCCAGCACAGAGCGCTACAATGAGCGCACACCTTCCAGAAGCGTATCAAATCGGTAATGCTTCTTGAGCGCCCTGAAGATTGCACTGTAGCGCTCACGCTTGACCTCCCATGGAATGCTCAAATCAGGCTGATGGCCCACAAGATCATCCACGCCCTCATCGTGCCTGTCCATAAAGTCAATGGAGTGAAACTCAAGCTGAAAGAGGTCAGGATGTGCTCGTCGTAACAATGGCATCATCGCCTGAAAACCTTGCTCCTTCACAAGGTGCAAGCTCGTGCCAATCAAAGGAAACCTCACCCCTGGGACAAGACACATGGGCACTTGCCACGGTCGTGTAGATGCCTCATCTGCTCGCCAAATTGAGCGCGCCGATGGTCTGTAAGGAGTAATGGGAGCAAGCAGGGTAGAGGGGGGCGTCATCGCACTGCGGCTAGGATTTCCCCTGAGCTTGAGCATCGTCATCACCAATCCCTTGGCCACATAATAAGGAGGGCAGGGGAAGATGGACGAATCATACGCGTAGCCACGGTCTTCAATCAGATGATAGAGCCAGTCGTCAATGTTGTAGCCAGGTGTACGAAACCCAAGCGGCGCAGCGCCTGTAATTCGCTCAATCGCATCCTCTCCTCGCTGCATATCATCGAGGATCTCGGGCTCGGAGAGCGTACGCAAATTGTAACGGTGATAATAGGTGTGATTGCCAAGCTCATGGCCC